>NZ_JBFTLX010000343.1:0-9308 GCF_056396665.1 Cupriavidus sp. 05T313
GGGCGATCTGCGCGCCCTTCTGACCCGCGGCTGGTTTCGTCATAGGAAAGGGTTGACGGTGAATTGGTGAAATCTTAGTTGCCATTCGTTCACCTATCAAGGCTTTGTGCTCCGGGGCTGCTCGAATGGGCGGAGCACAAAGAACGAGAGGCTTCCTTGCGTTTGAAATCTGGCACTTACAAGCGGTTTCTCATCCCCTGCCTAAGTTGCTTCATCCCCAAAACACTTCACCTAAGGCCTGAAAGGCACCCAAATTCATTCACCTTTTGGGGAGGCAGGGGCAATCTGCTGGGCTCCCTGGTGCGCGCGGCTCGAAAGGTGAAGGTTTTTGGGTAGCTTTTGAATTTAGCGCGTTCACAAAGCGGCCTTTACTGCACTCACAAGGCAGTTCTCAAGTCCTGATGCTCCTCATCACAAATTTAGTGATGCATACGCAACTATTCTGATGCTGACTTGCTCTCGGTCCCCAAAAACCTTCACCCTCATCTACCCCAAATTCATTCACCAATGATCTATCTTTGTGGGATGAATGAGAGTGACCACTTACAAAGTGCCGCCTCAAAGGCTTTCACCTTCAAAGCCCCCAAATTACTTCACCTATGGCTCGGCCCTTGGGCATTGGTCCAAATGCGAGCATCGCACCGCCTCAAAACCCTTCACCTTAGGGTCACCCTAAATCCTTTCACCCTTCACAACCGCCACCTAGCACCGGCCCCAGATTGGTAACGCCACCCCCCAAATTCGTTCACCCTGGCATATCCCCAATACAGTTCACCCTCGAGCCATTGGAGATGGTGATCCGGTTTCCCCTCAATACACTTCACCAATTCCCCAAATCCACAGCCTTCCCAACCCAATCAGTTTCACCTGTCCCCCAAATCCACAACCCCTTGGCCCCAACAGAGTTCACCCAATCCCTAAGAGATTTCACCTATCTACCCTGCAGCCCTTTACTGGCGCGGTTCTTGAGGCGCTAAAGGTTTACTTAAAGGTTTACAGTGTTTACTAAAGCACTTAAACAAGGTTAGCCAGGATGAGATGTTTTCCTGAAGCTAGCCACTCGCCCAAAGGCCGTTCCAAGGTGCTCATTGAAGCTTCACCCTTCCTATTGGTCAGCAACCTTTGATCTCAGATCGCATGTCAGTATTTCCCTTATACCAAGGACTTTGTCCCTTAAAACTGACCGGTCGTGTCGCTGCTGTGGTTACGGAGGTGACGTAAACTGCTTGCGGTTTACCTAGTTGACAGCTATTCTACGGCCAACCTCCGAATCGAGGAAAACCGTCTACTTTTAGCATTTTGGGTTGTTTCTAGGAAACCTTCAAATCTATGGCAAGAACCAGCCTACTTAAAGCGGAGTTCCCGCGTCCGGACAATACAGGTGACGAGGCGCTTACCATTGATGGGCTGGCCGAAGTCGCTGCCCAGGCGAATGACGTATTCAGTCAAATCCGTGATGCAATGCTAGAGCCCTATCCTAGGAAAATAGCCCCGACGTTTACGAGCACGCAAATCGCTAGCATGTGCGGGATAGACAAGGCGCGTTTTCACTACCTGGCGTCAAAGGGCGGCTTGCCTTCAGGGACATCGCAAGGAAACGGTCGGACCAAAGTCTTCACCCTGGAAGACACCATTACGTGGGCGAAATCGGCGGCTGGCCGCATGTCGCGTCCAGATGGTGCGCGGGGCCGCGTGATCACGGTTGGCAACTTCAAAGGTGGCGTGGCAAAGACCACGACAGCAGTCTGTCTGGCCCAGGCGTTAACTCTGCTCGGACGCAAGGTGCTAATCGTGGATTGCGATCCGCAAGGTACAACCACACAGCTTTGCGGCTGGGCGCCAGACGCGGAAATCGACGAAAGCCAGACGTTACTTCCGCTTATTTACGGCGACCAGTCCACATTGAACTATGCGGTCCAATCGACATACTGGCATAACCTGGACCTCATCCCAGCATCTTCAGCATTGTTTGATGCCGAGTTCGAAATCCCGTCGAAAGTCCTCTCGCAATCTGGTTTCGAGTTTTGGGACATTTTGAGGAAGGGGCTCTTGCCGCTTTCCGAAAAATACGATGTGATCGTGATAGACACTCCCCCTGCCCTTAGCTACATCACTATTAACGCGTTGATCGCCTCGGATGGCATTTTGATGCCTTGCCCGCCCGATGGACTTGACTTCGCCAGCTCTACGCAGTTCTGGCATTTGTTCTCCGATATTGCGAAAAAGCTGCCAGGTCTGCTCGAGTCGAAGCGCTTCGACTTCATCAATATTGTCCTGACCAAGGTCAAGGCGGATGCCGTATCCAAAGTCGTCCGCGAGTGGATGGTTAAGGCTTACGGCTCACGCGTTCTGGATATCGAGATACCCGAGTCATCGGTACCGAAAGGGGCATCGGCACAACTGTCCACAGTTTATGACCTCTCCAAACCGGACGGAAGCGTCGAAGCCTACCAGCGCTTCCGCGAGCCGCTTGATCGGCTAGCGCTGCACGTCGACGATAAGCTCACAAGGGCTTGGAAAATTAAGGAATAAGTAATGGGTATCGGCGATAGATTGCTAGCGAAGACTGCGAACGTCACTGTCAAACCGGGGGCCAGTCCTACACCTGCAGGCGCGGCACCAAAGACTTCACCTGGTCGCATGCTGGCAGTCCAGTCAGCGGTCGCTGCTGCGGAGAAACGGGCAGCCGACCTGGAGTCGAACCTCGGGAAGGCGGTCGACGTGTCTATAACGGAGGTGGTTGAGATACCAGGGCGCCGCCGGAAGCTAACCGCAGAGCAGTACTGTGAACTGAAAGAGAACCTGCGTGTCAACCCACTCGTGCACCCCGTGACCCTGTTTAGGCGACCAGATGGCACTCTTGAGTTGATCGCTGGCCACAATCGGTTCCACATCTTCAAAGAGTTGGGGCGAACGACAATTCCGGCGATCTTCTCCCACCTTGAGGGTACTGAGGAGCACGAGCTAGCAGCTTTCTACTCAAATCTGCTATCCCCTTCACTTCCCGATTTTGAGAAATTCGAGGGTTTTTATCGCCATCAGCAACAGACCGGCCGTAGCCAGCGGGACATCGCCGCTGGTGCTGGGATCAGCGAGGCGCAACTAACTAAGCTGTTCGCCTATGCGCGCCTTCCGGAGGAAGCGCTGCAAGCACTCCGAAATGCCCCGGATCGAGGATGTCTGGGCGCCAATGCCGCTTACGAATTAGCTGCAGTGATTGCGGAACGTCCCGAAAAGACCGACCTCGTTGTCGATGCCATACAGCGTTTGGCTACCGATGCCAAGTTCTCGCAAAAACAGGCTTTGGCTTTTGTGACCGCGGTGGCAAAATCCGCAAGGGAGCCGGGTCAAACTCGCACCATCAAGTTGGGCAAAAAACAGATATGCGTTGTGGGAAGCCGGAACGGCGTGATTGCCATCCGCTTTAAAGACGTGGCGGATGCGGCGAAATGGGAGGCCCGCTTGGTCGATTTCTTGGAGAAGGAGATTTCTCTGTCCAGAGATGCAAACTAACGCCCTTCGCGGCGGAAGAGAGTCCCATAAGATGATGGTGCGATAAGTTTCCCTTCTCGATTGAATACGAAAGGCCTGGATTTTCATCCAGGCCTTTCTCATTTTGCCTCACGATGCTTGCGCCCCGCACACCAAGGCCATTGCTTATCCGTCCCCTCCACTTCACCGACACGGGCGTGTATTAGGTGGCATCATCCGGTGCGCCATATCCGCCGTGACGTTCAGATACCACCGCCTCCTCGCCCCCCCATGAAGCGGGAGACGTCGAAAGACAGTGCCGGGCTGAAGGGACAAATAGAGGCTTGGTCCCAGACGCAACCAGAGTGCCAGCGCTTGGTGACGATTTCAGGGATTGGCATGCTCACGGCATCGGCGCTAGTCACCACTATCGGCGATGCACGCGACTTCCAATCGTGGCAGTAACTGTCGGCCTACCTCAGGCTGGTGCCGCGTCAGCATCGCACGGGGGCAAGGTGCGCCTCGGCGCGATCAGCTAACACGGTGCCGCTATCTACGCATGCTGCTAATCCACGGAGCCAGGGCAGTTCTGTTCCGGGCCAAGGACAAAGGCTTATGTTGTGAACAGCCGGCGTGCCGTCGCACTACCAACGTGACGGTAGTGGCTAGCCAACAAGGCGGCGCGAACTGCATGGGCCGTGCTGGTGGGCAATGAGCCGTTCGGGGCGGCAGGCTTGGTCTGCATTAGGCCGGATAGAAGTCTGCTTGAGCGCGCCCCGGTTTGCTGKGTCACGCGGTGCTCAGGGGGCAATGCTCGTCCATCTGGGCACGGAGGGATAGCGCGCAGGGCGGAGCCATCCTTGACTGGGGTCGATTGCTGTCGCGAATTACCTATGCGATGACATCAAACCTTCGAATACGAACCGATGCCCGATGGCGAGCAGCCGCTCGACATCCGCCGCTTCGCTGGATCGGTGCCGCTTCATGTAGCAAGGCACTGGCCTTGCAGATGATGAGGCGGTCAATGTTGTAAGGGAGGGACCCGCCAAGTTCGCCTGTGAAGTGAAAGGTGCAGTGATGCCGCCAGCAGCAGAAACCAACCGAAGTGGACTCAACGAGCGGCGTCATGCCGGCACTGGGCCGTAGGAGACGTCCTCCCCAATTCCGCGCAAACTGCGGAGGCCGACGGCTGAGGGCGGGGACGATTTCAACGCCGAGTTCTTAGTTGGCAAGGCCGTGGCCGTCCCAAAGCCGACCTTATGCCCAAGCAGAAATTGAGAAGTGGACAGTGCCGGACCCTCATTGTTGTGCTGCGCGCTAACCTGCTCACCTGTGTAGCCTCCGATGGGCCGCAAACGCTTCCTTGAAATGCCTGAGGCGTTGGGGCGATTTCGGCCCATTCAGATTCGTTCATGCAATGCGCTTGCGCGAGTTGGTTGCGCGAGATGCGTAATGCTAGGAAGTAGGGCGCTTGGCCCATTTTGTCGCATCTGGATTGGAGCGTCTGCCGCAGAAATGCGCTGGGGTCGTTGACGGTCAGCTGCCCCCTGCCGTCCCCTAGCCTCGATGATGACGCGCTCGTCGCCGCGATGGATGACGTCGACAGGCTTTCCGCGCGCCTCCACGCTGTTAGCGCGCAAGGTGCTCGAGTTGGACAGCCGTAAAGTTGATGTAGATGGCTTACCAAGACGTTTCTACTAGAAAGTCGTTTATAATCAATCACTTAAATTTATTTCCCGCTTGCTAGACAGTGGGGAGCAAGACGGCATCTATCTTGTTATTTTCTTAAGTCATTGATTTTTAAGTGTTTTCTAGTAGAAATTCATCGAGTGACCCGAATGCCATAGGGGAGGGTAGGCGGACGTCTATCGAAGGTAGGTTCAAGGCGGCGTGTAGCACCAGCGCGTTTTGCTGATCCGCCGTTTTGAGCGGCATGAAGCGCATGTGCGGCTGGCCTGCGGCCTCGTAGATCGCTTCGGCATCCAGCTTGTCGTTCTTCACGTGCTGACCGCCTTTGCGGTACGGCGCTGCGAACTGCGGCGCGATCAGGCGGACTTCATGGTCGAGCGCGTACAGCTTGCGTCACAGTAATGGGCTGCGTTGCACGCTTCCATCGCGACCAGGCAGGGCTGGAGGCTCGCAAACCGATCGAGAAGCGTCCGCCGTGAGAGCGCATTTCTTAATGCGATCCACGCCGTGTATCACGATCAGGTTCTTGGCTAGATCCACGCCTATACGAGCAATCTTGTCCATGGCCGTCCCCTGCTCAGATGGGTTACCCAACACCCACTATCTTGGCTCATCGCTATGCCACGAGATCGGGAAAGTCCTTGCCATCGAAGCGACTGAACAGATCCTCCCGTAGCGCCGTAGATCCTCTCATGAGAAACAAATGGAAACGGCGGGTTTTTAGGGCGTTGGGGTTGGGGCTGTTGGGGTGATTTGGAAGCCYAGCGTGGGGGTTAGCGGAGGGTCGGGTGCCGGAAGATAGCGTCTTGCCGCCACCGATCTTGGTGCCGGGGCACAGCCCCAGCCAGGAACAGAAGTGCTTGACGTTGGTAAAGCGGCTCAAGTCAGGCCCGATCTCCGATAGCACCGAGGTGACGGCCAACCCGTTGATGCGGGTCAGGTCCACGCCGGCCCAGCGCGCGAGCGCGGCACGCGCGTCGAACTGAGGGGCGCCCCTATGCGTTTCGTCAAGCACCCGGGGCAGATTTCGGCTGGTAGAAGGTGCCGTCGCGCAGCATGACGAACAACACGTCGTAGCGTCTTCTGGCAAGAGCGATGAGCGCCTGATTGTGGCGCTTTCCCTGCTGGACCTTGCGAGCGTAATAGCCCCTCGATATCCGATCTCGCAAGGCTGCAAAGGCTGAGAGGAACAGCGCTCTCTTGAGTACCTTGTTGCCCCGCCCGGACGGATGTTCGCCGCAGATAGACGAGCCTGAGCGGCGGGTGACCGGGGCGAGACCGGCGTAGGCGGCAAGATGCGCGGCCGAAGCGAAGGCTTTGTGTGCGACCTCAGTGAGGAGTCTGGCGGCGGTCCTGACGCCGACTCCAGGCATGCTGGTCAGGACCGGCCAAAGAGGGTGTGCATGTACCAGGCGCTCGACTTCGCTGGCGACCTCGTCGCGCTGTTTGCGTAAGGCGGCGAGTTGCTGGGCCAGACGCGGCATGACGGTGGTGGCTGCCTGCGTGCCGGGTGCGACCACAGCGTGATCACCGAGCGCCTGAACGATTTCGCCCGCAAGGCCTTTGCCCATACGCGGGGCGAGTTTGGTCAGGCGGTTGGCGAGCGTCTTCTCGCTGGTCGAGGCAAGCTCGGCGGGCGACGGGTAGCGCTCGAGCAGATCGAGCACGGCCGGATGGTCCAGGCGAGGCCCCAGAACCCGTTCCGATGCGGGATGTATCTGGGTGAGCAGGCCGCGAATGCGGTTAATGGTTTGGGTGATTTGGGCAGCCAGATCGTCGTCGAAACGGTACAGCACGGTGAGTCCAGCGAGTGGCTCGTCAGCGAGTCGAAGCGAGCGCAGCGTATGCGGCATCGATCGCGCGGCCTCGGCGATGATCGCGGCATCGCGGGCATCGGTCTTGGCTTCGCCCGCGTGCAGATCGGCGATGCGGCGCATGGCCGGACCCGGCAGATAGGCGACCAGGACGCCTTCGTCTCGGGCGGCTGCGACCGGCAGCGCGCAAATGGTGGCGGGTTGATCGACGACGAACAGGAGTTGGCCGTGCGCCTTGAGGTCGGTGATGAGGGCGCGCAGCTTGGCCTCATCGTTGGGCAGCGCTTTGTTGTACAGACGCTTTCCGGTCCGATCGAGCGCGACAGCGTCATGATGGCCTTTGCCTACATCAACGCCGACGAAGACATCGACGGAGTCATGTTGTTGGTTTTCTTGCATCGAAGTTTAGGCGGATTGAGCGGGTTGGCCTGCAACAACGGTGGCAAGTCTCGGCGTCCACGTTACGGACGGCCTCAGGATGTTCCGGCCGAGTCCCTAATAGCGATCACCAGTCACCCACCAGGCCCGGTGACAACACCCCCCGGATCATGGACGACTGGGGGCGAGATTCATGCTGGGCCTGGCTGGCCAAAGCCCCAATTATCGGGGCATGAAGATAGTAATGGGGTTCGGATGCATCTCATCGTCTTCCCGTGTGCACATGGCCATGTCCTGCTCCCGGCTGGTTGGTTGAGGGCAGCACCAGCGGAAGCATCAGAATCGACCCGATCTCTCAAACGGGATGCGGCTCGCGCCGCTCACTAATGTCACCGACGATTCTCGGACCATGCTATGTACCGGGCTCGCCACGCGGCGTCCGGTGACGTCGCTTGCGGGCACCAGTGATCTTTCGGTCATCGAGGGGTTGCCGCCTGTGTTATATCGCACCATCGGTCGCTGCAGTGGAGATACTGGAGTTTGATCGAAATCGACTAGCCAGTTCCGCCAAATGGCTTGACAAAGTGCTGCTCATAGATGGAATTCCCACCCTCCCTTTCCGCGCAAAGCGCAGCAGCCAAAAGCTGAGCGACGGAAGGATGTCAATGTGCCATGAATCGAGAGCTGTGCTGGGAGAAGTCCTTCCCCAAATCCGTTCACCTAAATCCACTGTGCCGGGTGCTAAGGCGAAACGAGCCCGAATCATCTTGGACGGCAGTCAGCCTCGTTTCGTCCGGCACAGAAGCACCCTTGCGCCAGTGAAATCCGGGCAAAGGGCCGGGCGCTGAAGTGCGCGGGCGCACAACAGCACAACGGGGGCCTGACCACTGTCGCCGATCTGGATTCCCTAAAAGGCCCACCGGCCCTAAAAGAAGGGGCGGGCCGATATGGTTCCCCAACCGGTGCAGGTATTGATTGCGCGCTGACGGTCTGAAGCCACTTCTAGCGTCATGCAACTCGCAGCTCGTGAGCCTGGGCGGGAATCCAGCTGTAAGTATTTGATTTATATTATGAACTGACACTTACCGCATTTAACAGGCCCAAACTGTCAAGCAGAATGCTATGCCGATAATCAGTACAACGACCCTGCATAGCATTTCATCGGTGTGTTCGCCGGTTGCGACTCGTGCGGCCGCAGCTTAAGCCGAAGATCATAGCCACCGAACGAATGCGCACGATCTTCGGTGCGTCGTGATGAGCACCGCATGTCTTGCGCCAGCACGTGAAGGGGTTCGAAGCGCAGACTGCGACGGTTGTGATCGTAGTATCCGCCGCACCACCGACTGCTTGATCTGCCGTCCGATTGCGCACCCGTGAAGGCACCCAAGCGCTCAGATGGGTTTAGGTGAACGGATTTGGGGTGCCCACCCAGAGTGCCGAGCGGGGCCATTGAGGAAGAAGCCGAGAGGAAATTCCGAGCAGCGGGCCTCGCTATTGAATCGCCCCGGCTGCTGGTGCAAATCGTCAGTTGCTAGCCACGGTAGGGTGGTGGCCTTGCACGGTACGACGTTCGGCGCGATGGCAGAAGCCGGATCGCATGAACTGCTTCGCGATTGCGAGCGGCTGACTCCGCTACCGCTGCGCCGATTGTGGGCGAGCCTTCCGCGGCGCCAACGGTAGCTGGTCCGCAGTGCTACCCGGGTCCTCGATCCGAGCAACCCAATCAGCAAGCTCAACGCGTGGGTCGCGGCGCATCGCCAACGCTCGCGAGGGATGAAGTAGTCAACTGGGATCTCCACCACCCACACTACTTGCGCGGCCGCGTGTGCGTTCATGAACCCGTTCCATTGCGCCACCACCGACTGCTTGATCTGCCGTCCGATTGCGCACCCGTAAAGGCACCTAAGCGCACGGATGGGTTTAGGTGAACGGATTTGGGGTGGCCACCCAGAGTGC
>NZ_JBFTLX010000344.1:0-10283 GCF_056396665.1 Cupriavidus sp. 05T313
GGTGGGTGTAGTCATAGCCGTCGACGCGCCGGTCCAGTTGCCAGGCTTCACCGTTGCGCGTGAAAAAATACGCACCCAGCCAGGCGCCCGCGGCGTGGCTATCGTTGCGCGTGCCGCCTTCATCCACGGTCACGCCTTCGGTCAGCATCACGGCGTGGATGTCATCCAGCCGGATTACCTGGATCGGCTTGACGTCGATGGTGTCCTCCACCAGCGGCGCCTCGCCCTTGCCCTTGTACTCCTGGTCCGGCAAACGGGCGCGCACCACGCGGCCCTTGTCGTCGTCGCGCCAGCCGGGAAAGGCGAGCCGGATCAGGGCCTCGCGCTTGAGGCTGTCGGCCTGCGCAACCGCCGCGGAGGCCGGCCTGGCCTCGGCGGACGAGGCGCCGGCCGCCTCGGGCGAGGTGTCGTGCCGGGAGCACGCGGGCAAGCCGAGGCAAAGTGCCAGGGCCGGCGCCAGCATCAGCCGGGCAAGGGTTGGGCATGCCGGAAAGACAGCGGGAGGGCGAAGATTCATGGTGACGGCGAACGCGAGGGCCGCGGCTGCACGGCCTGAAACAAGGGAGGAAAAAGCTGGGACGACACCGGCGCCGCGCTGAGCACGGGATGCCGCGAACCGCACTATCCGCGAGCAGGTCCGTGCCGTCAAGCCAGTGCGGCATCGCCGTTGGCGGCCTGGCGTGGCAGCTGGCACTGCGCGGCCATCCGCAGGCCGGTCAGGCCGGCGACCTGGGCGCGCGGGCCATGGCCGCTTCCAGCGCCGGCAGGTTGCCCTCGCCGAAACCGTGGTAGCCGTCGCGCTGGACGATCTCGAAGAAGAATTCGCCGGCCTCGCGCCGGGCGAAGGCTTGCAGGAAGCGCTCGCGCGTCCCGTCGTCGCGCTGCGCGCCATCCACCAGGATGCCATAGCGCCGCAACGCGGCCAGATCCAGCCCGTGGCCAGGCACGCGCGCATCGACGGTGTCGTAATAGGCTGGTGGCGGCTCGACGAAACGCACGCCGTTGCGCTCCAGCGCGGCCGCGCTGGCCACGAGGTCGTCGGTCGCCAGCGCAATATGCTGGATACCCTCGCCGTGATGGCCGGACAGGTAGTGCTCCATCTGGTCGTGCCGCTGCGTGCCCTTCTCGTAGATCGGGATGCGGATCAGACCGCATGGCGAAAGCAGTACGCGTGAATCGCTGGCGACATGCCAGCCGGCGTTGACTTCGTGGATCTCGCGAAACCCGAGCACGTTGCGGTAGAAATCGAGCCACTCTTCCAGGTGGCCCGGATCGACCGCCTGCGTCAGATGGTCCACGCGGGTGAGGCCGGCTGCGGTGGACGCGGCGGCGTCCGAAGCCGCATGGGCCAGCGAGCGGAAATCGACGTCGTAGATGGAGATGTCGCCTACGTCGCCGGGCCGGCCTTCCTTGCCGCGCCAGCGGTCGATGAAGTAGATGATGGACTGGCCGATGCCCTGGATGGCGGGAATGTTCAGTTCCATGGGCCCCACCGTCCCGCCCTCGAACGGCCATGCGCCCGCATCGATCGCGCGCGCGAAGGCCGTTGCCGCATCGTTCACGCGAATGCCGACCGCACAGATCGACAGGCCGTATTCGGACGCATAGCGGGTGGCGAAGGAATCCGGCTCCGCGTCGACGATGAAGTTCATCTCGCCTTGCCGGAACAGCTTCACGTTCTTGTGCCGGTGCTGGGCAATGGCATGGAAGCCGAACCGCTCGAAGGTACGCCCGAGCGCCACGGGGTCGGGAGACGCGAATTCGATGAACTCATAACCCATGATGCCCAGCGGATTCTCCCAAGGCTGGAAATCGTCGCCGCGCGGGGAAAAAGCGTCTGCCGACAGGCTCATGTCTCTGCTCCTTTATGGAATCCGTGGTGGCTGCGGGTGTGGCGTCACTCATCATAGCAAGGGCCCCGGCTTCGCTCTAGCCCGGCCGCAAGACCCGCGCGCGCCGAACCGGGTGGGCGCGGCGGCAGCCGAAGCGTAGCCGCCGCCCCCGCAGCCAACAATGGCAACAGCCCCGGCCCGCCACATTATTCGTGCACCGGCGAACGATGAACGCACGAAACTGGCGTAAACCCTTATCTCGCCTTGCCGCTCTGTCCGGGTAGGTGGAGCACCGGGGGCAAACCCGAATTTCGACCTATAATCGCGCGCATTCGTCCATCTATCGCGCATTGTGCCGATTGAATCTCTTGGAACAAGCCACTTGAGCCTCTAAGCTTCGGCTATCCACATCGAACCCGGCCTACATCATGATCAACGGCAAGACCACTCTCATCGCCCATATCGGCTACCCCACCGAGTCATTCAAGGCGCCGATGATCTACAACCCGTGGTTCGAACAGCGCGGCATCAATGCCGTGGTGGTGCCCATGGGCCTGAAAGCGGAGGACTTCGCGAGCGGATTCCGCGCGCTGTTCCGGCTGACCAATATCCGCGGCGCGCTGATCACCATGCCGCACAAGGTCACCACCATGGAACTGGTGGACGCGCTCACCCCGACCGCGCGCATCGCCGGCGCCTGCAACGCCGTGCTGCTGCGCGAGGATGGCACCTTGCTGGGCGACCAGTTCGATGGCGCCGGATTCGTGCGCGGCATCCAGCGCAAGGGCTGCCGGCTGGAGGGCGCCAGCGTGCTGGTCTCGGGCTGCGGCGGCGTCGGTTCGGCCATCGCCGCGTCGCTGGCTGCCGCCGGAGTGGCGCGGCTGGGGCTGTTCGACGCGCGCGAAGCCTCCGCGCAAGCGCTGGCGGCACGCCTGCAGTCGCACTATCCGAGCCTGCAGGTCAGCGTGGGCGCCAACGACCCCGCCGGCTACGAAGTGGTGGTCAACGCCACGCCGCTGGGCATGAACGAGACGGATCCCCTGCCCTTCGACGTATCGCGCATCGATCCGCAGGCATGGGTTGGCGAGGTGGTGATGAAATCCGAATACACGCCCTTGCTGCGCGCGGCCATCGCGCGCGGCTGCAAGGTCCAGGTCGGCACCGACATGCTGTTCGAAATGATTCCGGCCTACCTGGAATTCTTCGGCTTCGGCACGGCAACGGCCGATGCGTTACGCGCCGTGGCCAGGATCGCCTATTGAGCGGCGCGCTCGCCGGCCACGCAGCGGGTACGCTGCCGCAAAAGCACAGACGCCATGCCACGGCAAGGGCGCAAGACAGAATGGAAATTCCCGGAGACACCCCCATGACTACGACACATAAGGACCTTGTCACGCCACTCGCCGTGCATGGCACGATTGGCGACAAGATACGCTCGGCCTTCGCCGTCGGGCGCATGCGCTGGGGCATGCTGGCCCTGGTGTTCTTCGCCACCACGCTGAACTACATCGACCGTGCGGCGCTGGGCGTGATGCAGCCGGTACTGGCCAAGGCCATGAACTGGACAGCCCAGGACTACGCCAATATCAACTTCTGGTTCCAGGTTGGCTATGCCGTGGGCTTTGGGGCGCAGGGGCGCTTTATCGACAAGGTCGGCGTGAAGCGCGCGTTCCTGATCGCGGTGCTGCTGTGGAGCGTCGCCGCCGGCGCGCACGGCCTGGCGGTGTCGGCCGTTGGCTTCATGGTTTGCCGCTTCTTCCTGGGCCTGACCGAAGCCGCCAACTATCCCGCCTGCGTCAAGACCACGCGGCTGTGGTTTCCGGCGGGCGAGCGTGCCGTGGCCACGGGCCTGTTCAATGCCGGCACCAACGTCGGGGCCATGGTCGCGCCGGTCATGCTGCCGCTGATCCTCGTGGCCTGGGGCTGGCAGGCCGCCTTCTTCTGCATCGGCGCGCTCGGCCTCATCTGGGTGGTGTTCTGGGTGCGCAACTACTACGATCCCGAGCAGCACCCGCGCGTCAGCCAGGGCGAGCTGCGCTACGTACAGCAAGGCGTGGAACCCGCGCCGCAGAAGGTGCCGTACTCGCGCATCCTGCGCATGCGCGGCACCTGGGCCTTCGCGCTGGCCTACACCATCACGGCCCCCGTATTCTGGTTCTATCTCTACTGGCTGCCGCCGTTTCTCAACCAGCAGTACAACCTCGGCATCAACGTGACGCAGATGGGCATTCCGCTGATCGTCATCTACCTCGCCGCCGATCTCGGCAGCGTTGGCGGCGGCGCGCTGTCGTCGCTGTTGATCGGCCGGGGCATGGCGCCGGTGAAGGCACGGCTGCTGTCGATGCTGCTCTTCGCCGCCTGCATCACCATGATCGTGTTCGCCGCCGGCGCCAGCAGCCTGTGGATGGCGGTGGCCGCGATCTCGATCGCCATTGGCGCGCACCAGGCCTGGACCGCGAACATCTGGAGCATGGTGATGGACTACACGCCCAAGGAAGTCATCAGCTCCGTGTTCGGCTTCGGCGGCATGATGGGCGCCGTCGGCGGCATGTTCATGACCCAGCTCGTCGGCTACGTGCTGACCAGGACGCACAACAACTACTCGGTGCTGTTCACCATGATTCCCTGCGCGTATTTCCTCGCGCTGGCCTGGATGTACTTCATGGCGCCGCGCGCAGTCCCTGGCGCGATCGAGGGCCAGTCCCCCGCTCACTGAAACGCATGACGGCGCGAGGCGCGGCCCGGCAACGCCTCGCGCTTGTGCACATTCGAGATATGCACCTCCACGAAGGGAATCGCCACGCCGGCGAAGGCGTCGCGGATCGCCACGCTGGTGTGCGTGAACGCGCCGGGATTGATCAGGATGTAGCTGACGCCCTCGGTGCGCGCCGCGTGGATGCGGTCGACGATGGCGCCTTCGTGGTTGCTCTGGAAGCAGTCCAGCGACAAGCCCATTCCGGCGGCCTGCTGCTTCAGGGCCGCCTCGACGTCCGCCAGCGTGGTCGAGCCATAGATCTGCGGCTCGCGCGTGCCCAACAGGTTCAGGTTGGGGCCGTTGATGACGAGTACGGATTGCATGTTGTTTCCTCTTTCCCAGGTGTTCTTGCCGGTCTTCCGATCGGTGCCGCCTTGCTGGCGGATGCACGGCTCAGGCCTCCACCGTCCCGACGATGCAGCCTGTGCGCGCAGCCTCGGCGATGGCCTCGGCGACACGCAGATTCTGCAGCCCATCATGCACGGTGGCAAGAGGCTTCGCCGTGCCGTGGATCACGTCGCAGAAATGCGCGAGCTGCCGTTCGAGCGGGTCCTCGTGCACCAATCCGGCCACGCTGGCCTGGAATGGCTTTAACCATGAGCGGTCTTTGTCGCGCGCGCAGGTCTTGAGTCGCATGGTCTGCACGGCTAGCGATCCGTGCGCACCGGCGATCAGGTAGCAGTCCTCATCCGGATAACTTCTGGCCCTCCTAGAAGCCCGGCACGCAACGCGCAAGGATGGCCGGACATGCACCAGACAGCAGTACCTGACCGCGTCGTTTGCGCGCCACGCAATGTAAGCAATTTGCAAACGCGCTAGCGCGGGTATTGCCTCTTGCGCCAGGCTGGTCGCGCCATCCGAAATGAGCGTGATATCAGCCGTAACTCATTCCGCTTTGCATTTGACTTCGATAGCGAATTCGGACGCGTCCGATTTACTCGCTAAGCGCACCTATTTAGCATCACCCTGAGTCACTGCGCCTGGACTGGCCGAACCGCGTGGCAGCCGCCATGCGCAAGCCACCGAGTTCCAATCTCTCACGGAGTGTTTTGCATGGGTCATCGCTTGCCGTCGTTTTCCTCCCGCACCGTCCGCGTCACCGGTGCGGGCATGCCCACTTTGCTTGGCCAGCCGATGCTGGTGTTCTCCAAGCTGTCTGGCACCGAAAGCATCAACAGCCTGTTCGCCTACGAACTGGAACTCAAGACCCCGGATGCACGCAATGCCCTGTATGGCCCTGCCGCCGAACTGKACATGGAAGCCATGCAGGGGCAGGAACTGACGGTTGAAATTGAACTGGACGGCGCCGGGTCAGGCCCTGAAGGTGGCGTCGGCAAGGGCACGCGCGAAATCACCGGCATCGTCACCGACCTGTACGGCCCCATCTATGAGAACCAGCACGTCGTCTACCGCATGACGCTGCGCCCCTGGCTTTGGCTCGCCACACAGACCACCGATTACAAGTCGTTCCAGAACATGACGGTGATTGAAATCGCCGAGAAAGTGCTGTCGGATTACACCTTCCCGGTCGAGCGGCGCCTGTTCGGCATCGAGTACCCTCGGCGCGAATGTCAGTGGCAGTTCGGTGAAACGGACTACCGGTTTCTCTGTCGCATCCTCAGCGAATTTGGAATCAACTTCCATTGGGAACACGCAGATGGCCATCACCGCATGGTGTTGACCGATGGCAACGGCGCCTTTCGCAAATTCCCCAGCGCCGCCTATCACACGATCAGTTGGTATCCCTCTTCGGATCGCGTGGATAAGGAACACCTGCACGCCTTCGAAATCCACGACCGGCTGGTGTCGGGCAAGTGGACGCACGGCGACTACGACTTCAACCAGCCGCGTGCCGATCTGAACGTCACCAGCAAAGATCCGCGCGACACCAGCCACCCGATGCAGGAACGGTATGTGTGGCCGGGCGACTTCACCCAACCCAAGACCGGCAGCGATGCCTGGCAGGAAGGCGACATGCTCGCACGCATCCGCATGGAAGCGATGCGCCAGCACGGCTACCGGGTGCGGGGCAAGGGCAACGTGCGCGCGATGGTGCCGGGCTGCATGTTCACACTCAAGCGGTTCATGCGGCGCAAGGCGAACCGCGAATTCCTGATCTATGCCGCGCGCCTGTGGATCGAGGACGTGGGGGAAGTCTCCGGCAGCGGCCAGCAATGGCGCTGCGAGGTCGAATTCGAAGCGCAGCCCAGCAATGAGATCTTCCGCCCAGAGCGCGTGGAAAAGCCCAAGGTGGGCGGCTATCACAGCGCCAGGGTCGTCGGCCCCGAGAACCAGGCCATCTGGTGCGATGACGTGGGGCGGGTCCGCGTCCAGTTCCCGTGGGACCGCTATGGCAAAGACGACGCGAACAGTTCCTGCTGGATTCGCGTGGCCGACTATGCCTCGGGCGACCAGTTCGGCAGCACGCACGTGCCGCGCATCGGCCAGGAAGTGCTGGTGGAATTCATGGGAGGCGACCCGGACCTGCCGATCATTGTCGGGCGGGTGAACAACCGCCTGAACCTGCCGCCCTGGAACCTGCCCGGCCAGCATGCCCTATCCGGCTATCGGAGCAAGGAGCTGTTTGGCGAGGGCCGCAACCACACACTCTATGACGATACCCAGGATCAACAACAGGTCCAGGTAGCCTCGGCCTACCAGAACAGCTTGCTGGCGCTGGGCCACAACGTGCGGGTAAAGGACGCCGAGGGGCGCAAGGACAAGCGCGGCGAAGGGTTCGAGTTGCGCACCGATGGCAAGGGCGCCATCCGTTCGGACGGCATGCTGATCACTACCGAGGCCCGGCGCAAGGCAGAGGGCCATGCGTTGGCGATGCGCGAAACGATCCAGCGGCTGGAACAGGCACTGGGCGAAGCGCGCAATGTGCTGGAGGCCAGCATCGCGGCCCTCGCGCAAACCAATGAACAGGAGGATGTAGCCGAGGCCATCGCGGCGCAAAACCAGGTTATCCGGGGCACAGGCGACCCCCTTGGGGAACTGAGCGAACCAATGCTGATAGTGGCAAGCCCGGCAGGCATCGCCAGCACGACCGCCAAGACCACGCACCTGCACAGCGGCGACCACACAGCGCTGACCACCGGCAAGCATCTCTCCCTCTCCAGCGGCGCCAGCATCGTCGGCAGCGCGGGTAAGGGCGTTTCGTTGTGCGGCCACACAGAGGATGTCAAGCTGATCGCGCGCAAGGGCAAATTCATCGCGCAGGCGCAGAACAATGAGATGGAGATGGTGTCGCGCGACACGCTGCGCATCACCAGCACCGAGAAGAAAGTAGAGATCACCGCCGCCGAGGAGATCGTCTTCAACGTAGGCGGCACGTACTACCGCATGACGCCCAGCTCCATCGAAAGCGGCACCAGCGGGTCCTGGGCGGTCCACGCGGGCAGCCGCTTGCTCACCGGCCCCAAGACCCGCACCACGCCCATGCCCAGCTTCGGCAAGGGCTACTCCGGCTTCTACAAGCTGCACTGGGAAGACGCCAACCAGCCAGCGCCCTACCAGCCCTATCGCATCACGCGCGCCGATGGCAGCGTCATCGAAGGCGTAACCAACGCCGATGGCGAAACCGCGCTGCGTCTGGCCGAATTCGGCGAACCCCTGAAAATCGAACTCCTGTAAGGACACCATGGCGACCCATCCTTCCCAGCCCGCCAAGACCGCGGCCCCGCTCCCCACGCTGACACTGAAGCCCGGCGGCGCAGTTTGTCAGGTGGGGCTGCCGCTGCGGCCCCTGCGGATTTACTTCCAGACCTACCCCGGCATGAGCGGCAAAGTGTCCGAGCGCGCACTGGCTGGCATCTTCTACAAGCTGCGCATTCCCGGCCGGCCAGACATCGAGAGCCAGACCGAACCCAACGGCCAGATCCTGCTGCCGGGATTGCGGCCGGGGTTGACCGGAGAACTGGAAATCCTGGGGACAACCATTCACCTGCAACCGCGCGACTACAGCGCCGACGAAGCGACCGACGGCCGGACGACGATGAGCATCCAGGGCGCGAAACGCCGCCTGATGATCCTGGGCTATTACGACAAGCCGTACTGTTATGTACCACCGAACACACGAGTGGAACCCCAGACGCCCAACGACAAGCTGGATCATCTTGAAATCGAGGACGCCATTCTTCGCTTCCAGGTGGACAACGGCCTCATGCCGGACGGGGAAATCGAGCGTCACGAAGTGGGTGCCGATGGCAAGATCGATCCGGGCCGGAAATATGGCTTTCACACCGACATCGCAAGCTCCACCACCAGGCAGTTTCATCCCGATTTCGTGGCCCGGCTGGYGGCAGGCGGCGGCAGCGCCCCGCCGGACACGATGACACCGTGCGCCGTACCGCCACCCCAGCCGGCCAAGGGCAAGCCGCAGCCAGGCAAGTCGCAGCCACTCGCGCGGGAGATCTACGAAGGACACCGCTTCGTGCCGGTGCGCTTCGTGCGCGAGAACTACAACAGATTCGATCCGAAATACCCGGAACTGGATGACCGCGGCTATGTCGATGGCAGGCCCGGCCCGGTGGTCAGCCTGACGAATGGACAGACCATTCAGATCTACCTGCAACGCCTGCACTTGTTCAAGAATGTGCCATTGTCCGTCAAGAGCACGGATGAAAGCGTGGTGACGGTTGGCACGCCATCGGGCGATATCGTGCAACTGACTGGAGTCAACGGCGGTGATAGGGAGAAGCCCAGGAAGGCCACCATTGAGGTTCGCTATAGCAACGCTGGTGGCCCGCTCCTGCATCGCCTCTATGTGGAAGTCTACAACCCTATCTGGGTCGCCGTGGTCGTGCACGCCATGACCATCGGCCAGAAGGACAATCCTGCCATTGCGCCGGTTGGCCCAGGCCTGACCCGTCACGATATCTGGAACCTGTTCGACAAGGTCAACGACATCTGGCGCGCGGCCGGCATCCAATACGAGATCGAAGGCTGGCTCGACGAGAACATCCGGCTCACAAAGGCCGGTGAAATGAATGCTGCCGAGTTCGATGAAATAACCAGCGTCAATCGGCTAAGCGGCAAGCTCAATATGTACCTGGTCCGAACCATGAGCGGGATTGGCATCGGATGGGGGGCCTGCAACACCGCGCTGGTGGTTGGCGAGAAGATGGCTGGCGGCTTCCAACAGGCTGCACCGGAAGTCATACAGGCCATTGCCCACGAAATCGGCCACTACCTCGGCCTCTGGCATCCCGGCACGATCAACGCCAGCGGTGACGATGTAGCGAACCCGCCTACCCGGCCGGAAGACCACGCCATGCAGGATTACTGGTCGCRCCGGAGCCTGATGTACGTTTCCACCGCACTGCAGGCGACGCCCCCGCTTCAAGCCAACGTACGTCAACGCGGACGCTTGAACGATGTGGGGTATGGCAGAACACAGTACCCCAATGGGGGATACGTCGACTGCGGCGGCAAGATGCTGTGTTGCAAAGTCGTGCCGACGATTGTGTCCCGTGCGGACGAATCTGAAATCGCCACAGCGCGCAATATCGCGTTGCTCAACCAATCCAAATCAAAAGGAACCGACACCGCATGGAGCCAAGACATCGACGCCAAACCCGGTCATGGCGTGTTTGCCTGACGCTGCTTTATGGCATTGCCACGGCCATGCCGGCCCTATCCGCTACCGCGCAAACCGCACCCGCTCAGGAGACCCAAGCCATGCCAACCCTGGC
>NZ_JBFTLX010000345.1:0-5779 GCF_056396665.1 Cupriavidus sp. 05T313
GGTCCGCTCTGGCCGATCAGCGCACGCCGCTTGCATCGCCCCACTGTCGCGGATGATGCAAAAAACGTACGATCGTGCTAATTTAACCACACTTTTCTGGAAGCACTATGAGCACTTTCATCATCGACACCCTCGGCATCGTCGGCACGGGCGCCATGGGCCGTGGCATTGCGCAGATCGCCGCGCAAGCCGGCCTGACCGTCAGCCTGTACGACACCAACGCGCAAGCCGTGGCGGCGGCCCGGCAATACCTGCAGGACACCTTCGCCAAGCTGGCCGAMAAGGGCAAGATSAGYGCMGMSGACRGCGMRGCSGCGCTGGCCCGCGTGMWGCCSTGCRMCRCGCTGGAMGACCTGGCCGGCTGCGACATGGTGCTSGARGCCATCGTSGAGAAGCTGGAAGTCAAGCGTGACCTGGTGGCAAAGCTGGAAGCCATCCTGCGTCCGGATGCGGTGATTGCCTCCAACACGTCGTCGCTGTCGATTACCGCGATCGCGGTCGGCGCGAAGCAGCCCGGCCGCATCGCCGGCTACCACTTCTTCAACCCGGTGCCGCTGATGAAGGTGGTCGAGGTCATCGACGGCCTGTCGGGCGACCCCGCCGTGGGCGATGCGCTGATGGCGCTGTCGCGCCGGCTCGGCCACACGCCGGTGCGCTGCAAGGACATGCCCGGCTTTATCGTCAATCATGCCGGCCGCGGCATGAATATCGAAGGCCTGAAGGTGGCGCAGGAAGGCGTGGCCGACTTCGCCGACATCGACGCCATCATGCGCGAGCAGGCCGGCTTCCGCATGGGCCCCTTCGAGCTGATGGACCTGACCGGGCTSGACGTKTCGCACCCGGTGATGGAATCSATCTACAACCAGTTYTACCAGGAGCCGCGCTACCGCCCGTCGCCCATCACGGCGGTCCGCTCGGTGGGCGGCCTGATCGGCCGCAAGGCCGGCGCCGGCTTCTACCGCTATGCCGATGGCCAGAAGCAGGTGCCCGCCGCGGCCGCCGTGCCGGCCGCGCGCCCCACCAGCGTGTGGGTAAGCCTTGCCGACGAACGTGGCCACGGCATGGCCGTCAAGCTGCTGCTCTCGCTGGGCATCACGCCCGAAGCCGGCAACCGGCCCTCGGACGACGCCCTGATCGTGGTCACGCCGCTGGGCCTGGACGCCACCACCTGCGCGCTGCATGAGGGCCTGGATGCGACACGCGTGGTCGCCATCGACACCCTGCTGCCGTTCGAAGCCACCAAGCGCCGCACGCTGATGACCACGCCCGCCACCTCCGCCGCCATGCGCGAGGCCGCACACGGCCTGTTCGGCAGCGATGGCGTGCCCGTCACCGTGATCCGCGACTCGGCCGGCTTCGTSGCCCAGCGCATYRTCRGCTGCATCGTCAATATCGCCAGCGACATCGCGCAGCAGCGCATTGCCACGCCGGTCGACATCGATCTCGCCGTCAACCTCGGCCTGGGCTACCCCAAGGGCCCGCTGGCGCTGGGCGACGTGATCGGCCCGCACCTGGTGCTGACGGTGCTGCGCAACCTGGAACGCCTGACCGGCGACATGCGCTACCGCCCCAGCCCGTGGCTGTGGCGCCGCGCCGGCCTCGGCCTGTCGCTGCTGGCCGAAGAGCAGTAAGAACCGCGACCGCAGGCTTGTCTTGGCCTGCGGTCGTTTCGTATCCGCCCCCCGCTTCTGCATTGTTGCATTCGCTTCTTCCCACAGGCCGCCATGACCGCACAGTTGCTATCCGAACGCGTCGACTCCACCTTGGTGCTGACCATCTCGAACCCCGAGGCACGCAACGCGCTGCACCCGGACATCTACGCGGCATCGCAGGAAGCACTTGAACTTGCCTCACGCGATCAGGAAATCCGTGCGGTGGTGATCACCGGCGCCGACGGCGTGTTCTGTGCCGGCGGCAACCTCAACCGCCTGCTGGGCAACCGCGCCAAGCCGCCCGAAGTGCAGGCCGAGAGCATCGAAGTCCTCAATCACTGGATCGAAACGCTGCACGCCTTTCCCAAGCCCATCATCGCGGCGGTGGAAGGCCCTGCCGCGGGCGCTGGCTTCTCGCTGGTGCTCGCGTGCGATTTCGTAGTGGCCGCCAGCGATGCGAAGTTCGTCATGGCCTACGTCAATGTCGGGCTGACGCCTGACGGTGGCGGCTCGTATGAACTGGCCCGCGCCCTGCCCCGCCAGCTCGCCTCCGAACTGATGATGGAAGGCAAGCCCATCGATGCCGCGCGCCTGGCCCATTTCGGGCTGGTCAACCGCGTGGTGCCTGCCGGCCAGGCGCTCACCGAAGCGCTGCGCCTGGGCGAAACGCTGGCCGCGCGCTCGCCGCATGCCGTGGGCCGCATCAAGGCGCTGATCAATCACGCCAGCACCGCCAGCCTGACCGGGCACCTGACCGAAGAGCGCGACAACTTCGTGGCCGCGCTGCATCACAAGGATGCGGGCGAAGGCATTGGCGCCTTCCTGGAAAAGCGCAAGCCGAACTATCGCTGAGCGGCCGACCTGGCCACGCAATACCACGCCGACCATGCCCGCGCAGACGGGCGCATCGGCCAAGCACCGGAGACTTGCATGGAATTGCCGCCCTCGCCCCGCCGCCGCGTCTACCTGTTGCGCCACGGCGCCGTGACCTACTTCGACGCGACCGGCCGCCCGGCGCTGCCCGAGCTGGTACCGCTCAACGAAACCGGCCGGGCGCAGGCCAGCGCCGCCGGCCGCGCCTTTGCCGCGGAGAACATCCGCTTCGACCGCATCATCGTCAGCGGGTTGCCGCGCACGGTGGAAACCGCCGAACGCGTGCTGGCCGAACTACCCGGGATGGCAGACGCCACGCTGGAAACCTGGCCCGAGCTGCAGGAAATCCGCGGCGGCAAGCTGCAGGGCATCAGCGACGACAAGCTGCGCGATGCCTTTATCGGCGCTTTCGAAGGCGAAGTGCCGGAAGACAAGCGCTTTCTCGACGGCGAAAGCGTCGGCGAATTCCTTGACCGCGTGCTGCCCGCGCTGCGCCGCCTGCGCGAGGATCCCAACTGGGACACCGTCCTGCTCGTCCTGCATGGCGGCACCAATCGCGCCATCCTGTCCCACGCCATCACCTGCGGCCGCCGCGTGTTCTACGGCAGCCTGATGCAAACCGCCGGCTGCATCAACGTGCTGGACGTGGGCGACGATCCGCTGGACTGGGTGGTGCGCATGATGAACTACTCGCCGCCCACGCCGGTGCACAGCGGCACGCGCCACACCACCATGGAAGTGCTGCTGCACCAGTACCTGCGCTTTCGCGACCTGCGGGGGCCGGCCGGCTAGCCACGCCGCAGGCAGACAGTTTCGAATCTCGGAAAACCCGGAACATACCGAAAAAACGGAGACAGCATGAGCACCAACGTTTCGAATTTCGAAGGCACCCGCGAGGTAGCCGAGCAGCAACGCTTCGACATGGCCGCGCTGGAGGTGTGGATGCGCGAGCATGTGGCGGGTTTTGCCGGCCCGCTCACCATCGAGCAATTCAAGGGCGGCCAGTCCAACCCCACCTTCAAGCTGATCACGCCGGGCCAGACCTATGTGATGCGCGCCAAGCCCGGCCCCAAGTCCAAGCTGCTGCCCTCGGCCCATGCCATCGAACGCGAGTACCGCGTGATGGCCGCGCTGGCAGGCACCGACGTGCCGGTCGCCAGGATGTACGCGCTATGCGAGGACGAAACCGTGATCGGCCGCGCCTTCTACATCATGGAATTCGTCGCCGGCCGCGTGCTGTGGGACCAGTCCCTGCCCGGCATGACGCCGGCGGAGCGCAGCGCCATCTACGACGAGATGAACCGTGTCATCGCCGCACTGCACACGGTCGACTACAAGGCCATCGGCCTGGGCGACTACGGCAAGCCGGGCAACTACTTCTCGCGCCAGATCGAGCGCTGGACCAAGCAATACAAGCTGTCCGAGACCGAGAGCATCCCCGCCATGGACTCACTGATGGCCTGGCTGCCTGATCATATTCCGCAGGAAGACGCCGATCTCACTTCGATCGTGCATGGCGACTACCGGCTGGACAACCTGATGTTCCATCCCACCGAGCCGCGCGTGCTGGCGGTGCTCGACTGGGAACTCTCCACACTGGGGCATCCGATGGCCGACTTCGGCTATCACTGCATGAGCTGGCATATCGCGCCGGGCCAGTTCCGCGGCATTGCCGGCCTGGACCACGCAGGGCTCGGCATTCCCGACGAGGCGACTTACCGCAGGACCTACGAGCAGCGCACCGGCCGGCCGATCACGGGCGACTGGAATTTCTACCTCGCGTTCAGCATGTTCCGGATCGCGGGGATCCTGCAGGGGATCATGAAGCGCGTGGTCGATGGGACGGCTTCGTCGGCGCAGGCCCTGGATGCGGGGAAGCGGGCCCGACCGATGGCGGAGATGGGGTGGGAGTATGCAAAGATGGCGCAGCAATAAGCGCGCATTGCTGCGCACGGCTTGAATGGGAAGACCTCTTCGCTTGTTGAAGAGGTCTTTTTTTAGCCCTGGTTATCGTATCAGATGATGTGATGAGGTCATTCTCGATTTAACCAGCAAGATTGCAATGGGTGCCGGCGAACGGATGGCAAGCCGCATTGCGAACGCCCGCCCTCGCCCCCGGCCCTTCTCCCGCACGCAGAGGAAGGGGGTAAACCAGTCACCATAATCCGTATTTCAGCAGCCAGGAAGATCCGTCGCGGTAGTGAAGTTGCGCTTAAGGCCTTTAGCGTCAACGCACAAAAACCCTTCCAGAAGAATGCCCTGGACCCACCCAAGACTTCGAGCTATCATCCAACACATACGACAACATACAACACAATACAAATCCGGAGACAACAAGATGCCGACGACCCGCCGCACCTTTCTATCCCGACTCTCCACGCTTGGCGCGACAGCCACCCTGGGCAGCCTCGGCGCCGCCGGCGCCCTGATCGCCCCCCGCGCCGCGCAGGCCGCCACCGACTGGCCCACCCGCCCGATCAAGCTGGTAGTCCCCTATTCCGCCGGCGGTTCCTCCGACATCATCGCCCGCCTGATCAGCCGCCAGTTGGGCGAAGCGCTCGGCCAGCCCGTCGTGGTCGACAACCGTCCSGGCGCCAACGGCAATATCGGCGCCGCGATGGTCGCGCAGGCCGGCACCGACAACCACACCCTGCTGCTCTGCGATATCGGCGCGCTGGCCATCAGCCCGTCCGTCTACACCAAGCTCTCCTTCGATCCGGGCAAGGACCTGAAGGGCGTCGCCATGCTGGCTTACTCGCCGCATTTGCTGGTAGTCCACCCCTCGGTGCAGGTCAGCAACCTGAAGGAACTGGTGGACCTCTCCAAGCGCACCCAGCTCAACTTCGCGGTGACGGCCATCGGCAGCGCGCCGCACCTGGCTGGCGTGGCGGTGGCGCAGTCGACCGGCGCCAAGTGGCAATACGTGCCCTATAAGGGGGGCTCCCAGGCCGTGGCCGACACTGTGGCAGGCACCGCCCAGGTGCTGATGAACGGCATGCTGGCAACGCTGCCGCAGGTCCAGGCGGGCAAGCTGAAGGTGATCGCGATATCCAAGAAGACGCGCATGCCGCTGATGGGACAAGTGCCGACCATCGCAGAGCAAGGCGTGCCCGGCTTCGAATCGGGCACCTGGCAAGGCGTGATGGCGCCGGCCGGCATGCCCGACGCCCTGGTGGCGCGCATCAGCAGCGAACTGATCCGCATCATCCGCCTGCCCGAAGTGCGCGCGCAACTGGCTGGCCAGGGTGCCGAAG
>NZ_JBFTLX010000346.1:0-5730 GCF_056396665.1 Cupriavidus sp. 05T313
GACCCAAACTCGCATCGCCTTAAGGCGATACTCAAACATGGGTCCCTCTTTTCCGCTCTTTTCGCCGGATTCCGAGGCGCCCCATACGGCCTGGTACACCTACACGGCTCGCTTCGCATCGCGTGGGGGCACACACGGAGGGCGCTGGTGATCAGAACCTGGCCACGCCAAACTGCATTGCCCTCGGCGTGCGCGCCTCCGCCTCGCGTGCGGTGGCCAGTGCGAAGGCCAGCACGGCGCGGGTGTCGCGCGGGTCGATTACGCCGTCGTCCAGCAGCAGGCCGCTGGTGATGAAGGCGCTGGCCTGGCGCTCGAAGTTGGCTACGATCTCGCCGGTCTGCTGTGCCAGCCGTTCCTCGTCCACCGCTACGCCTTTGCGCTCGGCTTGCTGGCGCGCCACGATTTCCAGCGTCATGGCGGCTTGCTCTCCGCCCATCACGGCGGTGCGGGCGTTGGGCCAGGAGAAGCAGAAGCGCGGGCGGAAGCCACGGCCGCACATGCCGAAATTGCCGGCGCCGAAGGAGGCGCCGCAATAGAGGGTGATCTGCGGCACGGTGGAATTCGACAGCGCCTGGATCATCTTGGCGCCGTGCTTGATCATGCCGGCCTCTTCCGAGGCGCGGCCGACGATAAAGCCGGTGGTGTTCTGCAGGAACACGATGGGCGTGCCGCTCTGGTTGCATGCCTGGATAAACTGCGCGGCCTTGGTCGCGCCGGCCGGATCGATCGGGCCGTTGTTGCTGATGAAGCCCACCGCGTGCCCTTCGATGCGGCCGCGGCCGCACACCGTGGCCGGTCCGTAATCCGGCTTGAACGGCAACCAGGCGGAATCGTCGACGACGCGGCCGATGATCTCCAGCATATCCACAGGCTTCTTCACGTCCAGCGTCATCACGCCATCCAGTTCGCCCGCATCCAGGCGCGGCGGCTGGACGGGCTGGGGCAGGCGCGGTGCCACGGCCGGCCAGTCCAGGCTGGCCACCACATCGCGCGCCAGGGCGATGGCGTGCTCGTCGTCCTCGGCCACGAACTCCGCCAGGCCGCTGACGGTCGCGTGCAGGTCGGCGCCGCCCAGTTCCTCGTCTGTGGCGATCTCGCCGGTGGCAGCCTTGAGCAACGGCGGCCCGGCCAGGAAGGCGCGGGCACGGCCGCGTACCATCACCACGTAATCGGACAGGCCTGGCATATAGGCGCCGCCGGCGGTAGACGAGCCGTGCACCACGGTGATCACCGGCAGTCCGGCGGCGGACAACCGCGCCAGGTTGTAGAAGATGCCGCCGCCGCGCACGAACTTGTCGACGCGGTACTTGCGCAGGTTGGCCCCGGCGGACTCGACCAGATGGATAAAGGGCAGGCAATTCTCCAGCGCGATTTCCTGGCAGCGCATCAACTTGAGGTTGCCGCCTTCGGTCATGGCGCCGGCGTCGATGCCAGAGTCGGTCGCCACCACCATCGCCCGCACGCCGCGGACAAAGCCAATGCCAGCCACCAGCGAGCCTCCGGGGATGGAGGTGTCGTGGTCGGGATCGTCCATGCCGTAGCCCGCCAGGTTGGCGATTGGCAGGAAGGCGGAGGCGGGATCCAGCAGCCGGGCCAGGCGCTCGCGCGGCAGCAGCGCGCCGCGCTTGGTGAAGGCGGGGCGGGAACGTTCAGAGGCGGCGGTGGCGCGCTGCTCCAGCGCGCGCAAGCGCTCGATCAGGGCTTGCATGCCGGTGCGCTGGCTGGCGAAGGCGGGACTGGCGGAATCGATCCGGGACTCGATGGGAAGCATGGCGCTCGGCAAGGGACAAGGAATGCATCGATTGCAAACCAGGCGCCGGCGCGCGACAAGCTCAAACTCGCGATTTGTGCATAATGTGCACAACCCCGTCTTTGACGCACCTCCGGATGCCACGCCTGCCCGCCATGTCCACCCCACCCTCCCTCCTTGCCCGGCCAGCCTCCCCTCCCATGCCCGGTGTCCAGAGCCTGGAACGAGCGTTCAAACTGCTATGCCTGCTGGCCGAGCACCATGAAACCGGGCTGACTCTGCCGCAACTGGTGGCGCAGACCGGCATCGACCGCACCACCGCCCACCGCATGCTGCGTTACCTCACCCACGCCGGCTTTGCCGGGCAGGATGAACAGGGAAAGCGCTACCGGTTGGGCATGGCAGCCATGGCGATGGGCCTGCGCACCATGAACCGCTCGCCGCTGGCCAGCGCTTGCGCCACGCGCATGAAGGCGCTGGCGCGCAAGACCGGCGACACGGTGTTCCTGATCGTGCGCATTGGCGACCACGGCTACTGCATGCATGCCGAGGAAGGCAGCCACCGGGTGCAGCATTTCCACCTGCTCACGGGGAGCACGCGGCTGCTGGGACAGGGTACCGCCAGCATGGCGCTGCTGGCCAAGCTGGGCGACGAGGAAATCGCTGCGCACTTTGAGCGGCACCGTGGCGAATACGAGGGCAGCGGGCTCAGCCTGCTCAAGCTGCAGCGCGGTGTGGAACGCAGCCGTAAGCTGGGCTATGCGCTGGCGGGGGCGGGGGGCGTGGCGGGGGTAGGCTTTGCATTCGCGTTGCCGTTGGCTGGCGAGGCTGCGATCAGTATTGTCTCGACGGCTTCGCGGATGCCGGTGGCGCGGCGGCATGAGATTGGGGGAATGATCCGGGAGGCATTTGGATGACGGGGTCTCAAAAAAACACCCCCCCATCAGAGGGGATAGAAAATAAATCTGCCCCCGTGAATGCCCGGCTCTCTACGTTTTTTATGTCAGAAATTAAAATATTGTAGTGTATGACCCATACAATCTGCGCTAAAGTGCAGTGCAGCAATTCATTTTGAACATTTTTGACATTTTGCGTTTATCCAGCGGGGGCAATATCCTTGGACTCCACCTCTCCAGTGCGCCGGCGAGCCATTTCCGGGCAGCCTTCATCTCATTCACGCCGATACCGTTCGTGCCGGCTGGACACTATTCAAAGCGTCATTGACTGACACCTGCAGCGCCATCCGTGCACCGTATACATTCAACATTGACGCATATCAAATATGCATAAATACCAGGTCGAATGGCTTTGACCTGCTATTTCCTGTTTAAAAAATAACATAAGCAAATACACGCAACCCACGCGGGAGGGTTGCCCCGCCATGCCCCACAGGCAGCATGCGGGACACGTTGGATAACCCCAGCGGCACGCACGGTCGGCAGAACCGGGCGGCACGCTGCGGGAATGGGTGAATGGGGTCCCACCAAGGGATAAGGGGCAGCAATGCAGCACTCAGGGATATTCACACGCGATGAACTGGACAATTACTTTGCGTCGTACGTAGGCATGGAGGGCGGAAACCCGAGAGCCAGCGTGTGGATCTGCGACAGGAGCCCGCATCCGTGGTTCGAGCGCCTTGCCGGGCCATTGCGGCCGCGCACGGAACCCCGTGCATGGGATGACGCGTTTCGCGCGAAACACCGGGTCGATATGGGCAAGTGGCTCAACCACCAGCGCATTGCGCGCATCATGGCCGCGGCCCGCGCCGAGGCGCTGGGTATCCGGCTCGATGACAACGACTGGAAAGAATACTTCCGGGACCAGCTCTACGCACCGGACGGCGCGGAGTTCAAGCTGAACCTGTTTCCCCTGCCGATGCAACTCGATGGCCTGACGCCCTGGTCAAAGGTATTTCGCGGCCAGGCTGAACTCGTGCCCAAGGAACGCTACCTGGAACTGTGCCGGCATGGCGGGCGATTCCGCTTCCTGCGGACACTCTGCACGTACTGGCGGCCAAAGGTAGTCATCTGCATCGGCCATCGCCAGACCGACGACTTCGTGCGGGCTTTCGGGCTCGACGAAGCTGCTGGGGAGGTCCGGCAGCTACAGCCGGCAGACCAGGTAAGACTCCTGCACGTCTTCGTCAGGGATGGCACCACATGGATCCTGTGCCCCGCCCTGGCCGGCAGCGCCGGACTGACTTCGGACGTGCAGCTCAATGCGTTCGGCAAGCTGCTTGGCGCGAGTCTTGAGGCTAGCGACTTCGATAGCTTTCCGGCGCCTGCCAGCGGTCCGGAAAGATTCCTGGAGAGCCATAACGCATTGCAGGTCGGACGCGCGGCCAGCGGGCTTCCCCGAGGCGGATACCCTGCCCGGAAGAATTCCCATGCAGATCCCTCCCCCAACCAGAACCAAGCCTTATGTGCTCCCCCACTACTGAACGCTTGAGGACCGGATAAGGGCCCGCTGGCGTGATCGGATAGTACAGGGCGTGTGACGATGGCCTCATCGCGACCGGAGCGGACGTACCGCCTGCGGCTCACGACCCACGAAAATGCGCGACGGCAGGACGAACCCCCGCAACGCCAGCATTTCCAGCGGACCCTGGCCGATCTCGGTGCGCATCTCGTAGCGGATTGGATAGACCATGTCCTCGGCCACCGGCAATCGCGCGTTGCGGGTCGTCATGCTGTCCAGGTTCTCGGCGGTTTGGCCCGGGCTGGTGACCGGATTGTCACGCGGACCGGCTGATGGCCCCGTCGTGTCCGGAACGGCCCGCCAGGTCAGCTGGTAGGTCGCGACGTTCGGCGGTTCGATGTGCGCCCGTTCCAGCATCCGCACCAGTCCCCACCGGCCACCGAACTCATAGCTCTTGTTGGTGCCGGCGCGCTCGGTCTGCCATTGCAGCCGGGTTCCGACGTCCTGGAGACTGTTCCCCCTTCAATCACACTGCCGCAAATAAAAAAAACGCTAAAATCACCAATCGCCAAACCATCAGGCGATCGCACTGCATGCGAGGCCGCCGGACCCCCCCCTTCCCCTGGCCATCATCGGCAGTGCCGCAAATAACAAACAATCTAGCGAAGGGAGCGGTCATTGTGGGAATGACGGGTCATGAATTGCGTAGCATGCTGGCAAGCCTGGCATGCGGGATGAGCCTCCTTGCGTCCGGCAGCCTGCTGGCGCAGGGCAGCGACAGCAAGGAAAAGGAGATGGAGGCGGCCTGGCAGGCTGCGCAGTCCAGCGCCCAGGCAGGTCCGGCCACGGTACAACTGGGCGAACAGGCCACGCTGAAGCTGCCTGCCAGGGAAGTCTTCATTCCCCAGCCGGCCGCCGGCAAGCTCATGCACGCCATGGGCAACCTTACCGACGAGCGCCTGCTTGGCCTGGTGCTGCCCACCGGCGACGACGACTGGATGGTGGTAGCCAAGTACGAGCCCTCGGGCTACATCCGCGACGACGACGCCAAGGACTGGAATGTCGACGACCTCTTCAAATCGCTCAAGGAAGGCACGGAAGCCGCCAACGAGGAGCGCGAGAAGCACGGCATCCGCGGGCTTGAGATCGTCGGCTGGGTGGAGCGGCCCCACTATGAGGCGGCCAGCCATCGGCTGATCTGGTCGATGTCGGCACGCGAGAAGGGCCAGCCGGCCGATGCCCCCCAGTCCGTCAACTACAACACCTATGCGCTCGGGCGGGAAGGCTACGTCAGCCTGAACCTGATCACCGCGCGCGACCAGGTCGACACCAACAAGCCCGTGGTGCGCACGTTGCTGTCCRATCTCGACTTCGCCGAGGGCAAGGCCTATGCGGACTTCAATTCCAGCACCGACAAAGTGGCGGAATACGGGCTGGCCGCGCTGATCGGCGGGGTAGCGGCGAAGAAGCTGGGCCTGCTGGCCGTCCTGGCGGCGTTCTTCGCCAAGTTCGCCAAGGTGATCATGCTGGCAGTGGCGGGCATCGGCTATTCCGCCACCAAG
>NZ_JBFTLX010000347.1:0-5724 GCF_056396665.1 Cupriavidus sp. 05T313
ACACCATGCCCGCGGTGGACGACAGCGGCGACGACCGTTACGCCGAGATCGTCAAGTCGGCCTACCATGAGGCCGACCTCGACACCGTGCGCAAGATTCGCGAAATGGCAGCCCTCGGGCGGCTGGGGTGAGCGGGCAGCCTTCGTCGCCTGCCCCCGGCGGGCAGCCGGGCGGACCGACCCGGGAATCGCTGCGGGCGCGCTATGGCAGCCGCCTGCGCTGGCTGGTGCTGCTCACGCTGATGCTGGGGACGGTCTCATCGATCGTGTCGTCGACCATCATCAACGTGGCCATTCCGGACCTGAGCCGGCATTTCGTGCTGGGGCAGGAGCGCGCGCAATGGGTGGCGGCCAGCTTCATGATCGCCATGACGCTGTCGATGCTGCTGACCCCCTGGCTGCTCAACCGCTATGGCCTGCGCCGCACCTTCCTGGGCAGCCTGTTGCTGCTGGGCGCGGGCGGGCTGGTTGGCGGATTTTCACCGACTTACGGCGTGATGATCGCCATGCGGGCGGCCGAGGGCGTTGCCGCGGGGATCCTGCAGCCGCTGCCGAATATCCTGATCCTGCGGGTGTTCGAGGAGCGCGAGCAGGGCAAGGCGGTCAGCCTGTTCGGCTTCGGCGTGGTGCTGGCGCCGGCGCTGGGGCCGAGCCTGGGCGGCTTCCTGGTGGAGGCCTTCGGCTGGCGCTCGATTTTCTTCGTGGTGGTGCCGCTGACGCTGATCGGGCTGTGGATGGCGCGGCGCTTCATGGCGGTGGACTCCGCCATGATGGGCGAGCGCAAGCCGCTCGACTGGCAGGGCCTGGGGCTGGCCGGTATTGCCACCGTGAGCTTGCTCAACGGGCTGGTGCAGATGCGTGAAAGCCTGCCGGCCGGGCTGGCGTTGGCCGGCTTCGGGGTACTGATGCTGGTGGTGTTCGTGCTGTGGCAGTTGCGCGCCGCCCATCCGCTGATGAATATGCGCCTGTACAGCTACCAGCAGTTCGCGGCCGGGGCAGTGGTGGCGTTCATCTACGGCGCGGGGCTGTTCGGGTCCACCTACCTGCTGCCGGTCTATATGCAGTTGGCGCTGGCCTATACGCCGTCGCGCGCCGGCCTGGTGCTGTTGCCTGCGGGCATCGCGCTGGCCTTGACCATCGCCGCGTCGGGACGCCTGTCCAATCGCGTCGCGCCGCATTGGCAGGTATCCGTCGGCCTCGCGCTGCTGGCGGCTTCCTTCCTGCTGATGGCGATGGGCACCAAGGCCACGCCTTACCTGCTGCTGGTGGGGTTTGCGATACTCGGCCGCATCGGGCTGGGCTGCATCCTGCCTTCGCTGACGCTGGGTGCGATGCGCGGCGTGGATTATTCGCTGATCGCGCAGGGCTCCAGCTGTATCAACTTCCTGCGGCAACTGGGTGGCGCCATCGGCGTGAGCCTGGCCGGGGTGGGGCTGCAATGGCGGCTGGCGGCGCAGGGCGCGGTGCTCGGCCCGGAAGGCGACGCCGCCGCGCGCATCCGCGCCTTCGACGAAACCTTCCTCGCGGTGGGGCTGGTTATCGCCACCGCGATCCTGGCGGCCTGGCGGATCCGGCCAAGGCCGCTGTCCGACGCGGCGCAGGCCTAGGGGGACCGGGGGGCGGTCCGGCTTCAGGCGGTGGTGCCGCTGCGCAGTTCCTCCACCAGCGCGATGTATTTTTCCCTGGCGTCGTCCTGGGACGTGCCCTTGAGCGTCTCCCAGGCCTCGAACTTGTAGCGGCCGACGAAATCGGTCATGCCCGGCTTGTCGCCGTGGGCGTCGCCCTCGCTGCCCTGCTTGAACAGCGCATACAGGCGCAGCAGGGTCATGTTGCTGGGGCGCTCGGTCAGTTGCTTGACGTCGAGCTGGGCTTGGGCGAAGCGKGCCTGCAGGTCGCTCATGGGATTCTCCGGGATGGGTTTGAAGGGGAAGCGTTGGGGGACAAAGCGCGTGAGCCGCGATGATAGCGCCCGCCACGGTGCGTTGGCGCCGAAAGAAACCGAAGAACACTTCAGTCCGCGGGGAAGGGGCGCCCGGTTGCGGGTTGGCCCGGACGCGCGCAAGTTCAGCTTTTGAGGTCGCTCCGGATACAATCTCGCCATGTCCTGGATTCTTGCAGTTGAAACCTCCACCGAGTGGTGTTCGGTCGCGCTCGGGCGCCTTGCCGATGGCGGCGCCCTTGAGTGCCTGGTTCGTCATGAACATACCGGCCCGCGCTCCTCTTCCCGCGTGTTGCCGGCCGCCGGCGAGCTGCTGGCCGAGGCCGGCATCGCCTTGTCCGATTGTGCCGCCATCGCGTTTGGCGCCGGGCCGGGCTCCTTCACGGGCCTGCGCACCGCCTGCGGCGTGGCCCAGGGGCTGGCCTTCGGGGCCGACCTGCCGGTGATTCCCGTCAATTCGCTGATGGCCTGTGCCGAGCGCGTGCGCCTGGGCGGGGAGGGGATGCCCGCCTTGCCGCCCGGCGTGTCGGTGCTGGTTGCCCTGGATGCGCGCATGGACGAAGCCTATGCGGGCGCTTTCCGCTGGGATGCCGGCGCGCACGAGTGGCAGGCAGCGACCGAAATGCAGGTGTGCCCGCCCGAGGCCGTCAGCCTGCCGGCAGGGCCGTTCTGGCTGGCCGGCAGCGCCGCTGCCGTGTTTGGCGAGCGCCTCAAGGCCACGGGGATTGCGCAGCAAAGCGTGCCCGAAGCCTTGCCCGCCGCGCCGGCGCTGGTATCGATTGCCCTGCGCGCGCTGGCACGCAATGAAACCGTCGCGGCGGCGGACGCCATGCCGATCTACCTGCGCGACAAGGTTGCCCAGACCATCGCCGAGCGCCAGRCCGCGGCGGCGCGGCGCGCCTCGCTGGCCGCGGCGGGGGAGCAGCCGTGAGCGTGGAGCGCAACCTGCCACCCGCCGACGGCGCGGCCCGTCCCGGCTCTGGCCAGGGAGCCGGCGCCGGCTGCGCGTGGCCCGACATGCCGGTGATGCCGAGCATACCGGCAGGCTGGGCCATCGGCCGCATGAGCGCGCTGGATGTCGAAGCCGTCGCGGAGATCGAAGCCAGGGCCTATAGCCATCCGTGGACGCGCGGCAATTTCGAGAACTCCGTCAAGGCGGGGCATATTGGCCTGACTTTGCGGGATCCCGGCGGCGTGCTGGTTGCCTATACGGTGCTGATGCCGGTGGTCGACGAGATGCACCTGCTCAATATCACCGTGGACCCGGTGCGCCAGCGTGGCGGGCTGGGCCGGCTGCTGCTGGCCGTCGCCCTGGCCACGTCGCACGGGCATCACCTGCATACCATGCTGCTGGAAGTGCGGCCATCCAACGTCGGTGCAATCGAGCTGTACCGCCAGGCGGGCTTTGCCGAGATCGGGCGGCGCAAGGGCTATTACCCGGCCGCGGGCCATGCGCGGGAGGATGCGCTGGTGCTGCGCCGCGCCTGGGCGCCTGTGGAGGCCATGCCATGAGCCGCCGCGCCAGGTTTCTCGAAGTGCTCGGCATTGCCGATGAATGGGTGCTGCGCCGCGCGCCAGCCATGCCGGAGGCCGCCGAGCCACCCGGGGCGGCCGCGGATGCCTCCGCCGGTGAAGATGCCCTGGATCACGACGACCTGCCCGCGCAGGAAGCCGCGCAGGTTGTCATCACGCGCGCTGCCGCTGTCGATGCGCCAGCCGGAGCCGGCGCGGACGACGCGGTTGCAGTGGCGGCGCCTTCCGCATGGGGGCCAGACATGGATGCCGGACCCGTCCCCGCACCGGTCCGCCTTCCCCCCCGGCCGCCCGTCGCGATCCCGGCGGAAAGCGGCTTCGATCCCTCGCCGGCAGCCCAACCGGGTGTGGACGCCGATGCGCGTTCCGCCGCCATTGCCGCGCTGGACTGGACCGCGCTCGAACAGCGCGTCTCGGGCTGCGTGGACTGCCAGTTGTGCAACGGCCGCACCCAGACTGTATTCGGCGTGGGCGACCGCCAGGCCGAATGGATGCTGATCGGCGAGGCGCCTGGCGAAAACGAGGACAAGCAGGGCGAGCCCTTCGTCGGCCAGGCCGGCAAGCTGCTCGACAATATGCTGGCTGCCCTGGACCTGGCGCGCGGACGCAACGTGTATATCGCCAACGTGCTCAAGTGCCGCCCGCCCGGCAACCGCAATCCCGAGCCGGAAGAGGTCGCCCGGTGCGAACCCTACCTGAAGCGCCAGATCGCATTGATCCAGCCCAAGCTGATCGTGGTGCTGGGGCGCTTTGCCGCTCAGTCCCTGCTGCGCACCAGCACGCCGATTGGCAAGCTGCGCGGCACCGTCCACAGCTATGAAGGCATCCCGGTGGTGGTGACCTACCATCCCGCCTACCTGTTGCGCACCTTGTCCGACAAGGCGCGTGCCTGGGAGGACCTGTGCCTGGCACGCGAGGTGCACGACCGTGCGGGAGCCAAGGCCTGATTTCGCGCTAAGCCCCGGCGGCGCCATCGAGATGGCGCCGCTCTGGCGCCATGCCGCCTCGCAGCGCCTGCGCGAACTCGCCTGGTGCTCGCTTTCGCCCCCATTGCTCGCGTTCCTGCCCGAAGCTGACGCGGCCCATCCCGTCGTCAACGGCTCGGCGCCTTCGCAGGCGGCCCTGGCGCGCTGGCCTGAAGGGGCGCTGGCCGCCTGGCAGCGCTGGCTGCCGGCTGCCGATCCCGGTTCGCTGCCGCCCACCATTGCCGAGCTGGCGCTTGGCCAGGAACAGCAGCGCGTGCGCGGCCCGTCGCCCGCGCCCAGCCTGCGCCTGGGCCGCCACGCGGAACGCCTGCTGCAATTCACGCTGGAACACACCGAGGGACTGGAACTGCTCGCGGCGAACCTGCCGGTGCGCCGCGCCGGCACCCATGGCGTGCAAACGCTGGGGGAGCTGGATTTCGTCTGGCGAGACGTGGCTAGCGGCGCCACCGTGCACTGGGAGATGGCGGCCAAGTTCTACCTGCTGGTCGAGCCCGTGGCGGATGCCGGGTCGCGCGATGGCGGGACCGGCAAAGCCGTGCTGGACCGGCATTGTTTTGTCGGTCCCAACCTGGTGGACCGGCTGGGCGACAAGCTCGAACATATCGTGCGCCGCCAGCTGCCGCTGTCGCACACGCCGGAGGCCCGCGCGCTGCTGGGCCGGCCGGTCGATCGCAGCGAGGTCTACCTGCTCGGGTGGCTGTTCTACCGGGACGGCGTGGTGCCGGCTGCCATCAGCGATCTGGGCATCGCGCCCGACCACTTGCATGGCTGGTGGTCTACCTTGCAGGACTGGTCGGACTGGGCGCGCAAGCGGGAAGGATCGCGCTGGTACCGGCTGCCGCGCTCGGCATGGATGGCGCCGGCCAGGGTGGCGCAAGCGCATACGGAGACGCCGGAGGCGGTGCATGAGGCCCTGGCGCAGCGCTTTGCCGAAACGCACCACGAGAAGAACTGGCGGCGCGAGGCCCCGGTGATGCTATGCGAAGTGGAGCCGGCGGGGCAGCCCGGCGTGTGGCGGGAACGTACGCGCGGCTTCGTGGTGCCGCCGGGGTGGGAGGAGCGTGCGCGCCAGCGCATCGCCAGGCCGGTGGGGTGAGGGCCGTGCCTGGCCCTCTGCCTGGCTAGTGTCCTGCGTCAGATATTCGCAGACAAAATCGCCTGATGCTGGCGAGGATGTCATCGGCGGACTTCGTCCACACGAAAGGCGTGGGGTTGGCGTTGTTCAGGTCGAGATATTTTTGGATGGCTTGCTCAAGTTGTCGAGTTG
>NZ_JBFTLX010000348.1:0-5658 GCF_056396665.1 Cupriavidus sp. 05T313
CATCTGTATCTATTGCCATTGAGGCTCAGAAATTTGAGCTTCACATCCTGGAAAAGGATGAGCCATCACGCCAATCATGAAGAAAAATTTTCAAAAAACCTATCGGGAGATGTTGCTCGAATAGTTGGGCAAGATCGTGAGGCGGCTGTGGCATTCATGGAGAGGCCGCGGACGCGAGCAAAAACCGACACAGCGTGAGCCCCGCTCACGCCATAAGCGCTTTTATGCAGATCAGAAGAAAAATGGTCGCCACCATGCTCACACTGGCAGGTGGCGCGGGTTACACCGACACGTCCTTGCGTGCCCAGGTCACCCCCGCAAATCCAGCTCAGGCCGCCATCCTCTCCGGCGCCGAACAACAACAACGCGTACGCCAGCAGCAGGAAGCCCGCGAACGCGCCCAGGCCGTCCARGCGCCGAGCGTGCGGGCAGCGCAGCCGTCAGCAGAGGGGTTTCCCGAACTCCCGGCCGAGCAACCCTGTTTCCGCATTGAGCGCTTTGTACTCGAAGTGCCGGCGGAGTTGCCACCGGCACTGCACGCGCGCGGCGCGTCGGCGTTGCCGCAGGACCCGTTCGCCTTCGCCCGCGCCTGGCTCGATCACTACCAGGGCGCCTGCATCGGCAAGCAAGGTGTGGACTTGCTCGCCAAGGGCATATTGCAAGTCATCCTTGGCCAAGGCTATGTCACCACACGCGTATTGCTCCCCGAGCAGGACCTGAGCACCGGCACGCTGCGCATGGCGCTGATCCCCGGCGTGATCGGGCAGTTGCGCTTTGCCCAGCCGGATCTCTGGGGCACCTGGAAGAGCGCGTTCCCCACACGCCCCGGCGATCTGCTGAACCTGCGCGACCTGGAGCAAGGCCTGGAACAGATGAAGCGCGTGACCAGCCAGGATGTGGACATGCAGGTTGTGCCCACCAGCGTACCGGGTCAGAGCGATGTGGTGATCGCGGTCAGGCGGACCAGGCCGTGGACGGTGGTGGCGTCGATGGACAACTCGGGCACGCAATCCACCGGCAAGCTGCAGGGCAACCTGAGCGTGGGCATTGACAATCCGCTGGGCCTGAACGATCTGTTCAATGTGGGCTACAGCCAGGATCTGGGCTTTGGCGACCGGAGCCACGGTACCCACGGCTGGAACGGTTTCTATTCGGTGCCGTGGGGCTACTGGACCGGCACGGTGTCGGCGTATTCGAGCACCTACTACCAGCAGATTGCAGGGGTCAACCAGACCTTTGTCTCCAGCGGCAATTCGCAGACGGTGGATTTCAAGTTGCAGCGGGTAATCAGCCGCAGCCAGAACGATGTGCTCGGCGTGCAGTTCCGTCTGTCGAAGCGCTTCGGCAAGAGCTTTATCGAAGATACCGAGATCGAGCAGCAGCGGCGCAACAACACGGTGGTGGAGGTGGGCATTACCGATCGCCACTACTTCGGCGCGGCGCAGTTCGACGGCAGCCTGGTCTACCGGCAGGGCGCGGCGGGCCTTGGTGCGCAGCCTGATACGCTGGCTGCGTTCGGTGGCCCCACCTGGCGCTACCGCATGGCGGTGCTGGATGCCAATCTGTCGGTGCCGTTCAAGGTGGCCGGGCAGGCGCTGCGCTACGTCACCACCGTTCGCGGGCAATTCACCAACGACCGTCTGTACTACATCGACGCACTGACCATCGGCAGCCGCTACACCGTGCGCGGCTTCGACGGCGAAAGCCTGCTGGCGGGTGAGCGTGGCTTTTATTGGCGTAACGAACTGCAGGCGCCACTGGGCGGGAGCGGGCAGGCGCTGTATGCGGGGCTGGACTATGGACGGGTGTTTGGGCCTGCCACCGAGGGGCTGATTGGTACACAGCTGGCTGGTGCGGTGATCGGGATGCGCGGTGGGTTGGGTTCCACGCTGGGCGCGGTGTCGTATGACTTGTTCCTGGGCACGCCGGTCTATAAGCCGGCGGCGTTCCATACGGCGGGAGTGGCGGCGGGGTTGCAGCTTGTTTAWCAGTACTAAAGCGGGCGGGGCGGGCGCGGGGAGTGAAAGACGGGAGAGAAAGCGCCTCGCTATCCATAACGCCTTCCCTCCCTCATAACCACGTCACACCTTACTGCATCGTCTTCAGGTCGCCGATCCGGATCAGCATTTCGGTAAACATCTGCATATCCAGGTCGAGGTCGGAGACTTCCTTGTACTCCTTGGCGTTGTGCGCGGTGTACTTCTTGCCGGGCATGGCCGGGCCGAAGTTGATGGCGTTCGGCATCAGCTTGGCCGTGGTGCTGCCGGCGGTGGGCACGGGTCTGGATTCGAGCCCCGTGGTATCGCCGAAGATATTGAGCAGGGTGGCCAGCCACGCGCCCTTGGGGTCGCGCGCCATCCAGTCGCCTTGCTCGTGGCTGATCGTCACCTTCTCGTGGTTGGCACCGGCCCAGGCGTTGATCTTGTCGGCCACCGCCCTGGACAGCGCCTGCGGCGTGTTGCCGCGCGGCATGCGCACGTTGGCGGTGACTTCCAGCTGGCCGTCCTTCTCGCGGACCAGGTTGGGCGACATCGTGAGCGGCCCCATGAAATCGTCCTTRTAGGCCACGCCCATTTTCTCGCCCAGGTAGCCGGTGCCGTACAGGTCGTTGAGGTACTTTGCCGCCCTGGCGTAGTGGTTGTCGGCCAGCGCGATCCCGGATTCCTGCAGGAACAGTGTCAGGCGGGGCAGGGGGTTCACGCCTTCCTCGGGGCGCGAGCCATGGGCGGAAGTACCGGTGACCTTGACGTCCACGCTGTCGGCGCCCTGGCTGATATCGATCGTGAACTTGCCCTGCGCCGCGTACTTTCCGATAAAGCCGGCGCGCGCCGCTTCAAGCCGCGCACGGGCCGCGCCGAGATCGCCACCCTTGAGCTGCGCGCTGGCGGTCTGCGGCACGGCGTTGGCGGCCGCCGCGCCGCTCATGGCGACGATGGCGGTGGTCTTGCCATCGGTGGCCTGCACGGGGAAGAACACTTTCAGGCTGCCCGATCCCTTCTCCGCCACAACGGCGGGGTATTTGCTGTCGAGCACGATGTTGTACTCGGGCAGCGAGGTGTGCTCGCGGTAGTATTTCATGCCGTCGCCGCCGGTTTCCTCGGTGGTCTCGATCATCAGGCGGATGGTGCGGTCGAGCTTCAGGCCGCTCTCCTTCACGGTCTTCATCGCGTACAGCACCGTGGCGATCGAGCCCTTGTCATCGATGGTGCCGCGGCCGTAGAGATAGTCGCCAACGCGCGTGACCTTGAACGGGTCGAGCCTGGTGCCGTCGTCCAGCACCCATTCGTCCGCCACCACGGGCACCACGTCGGCGTGGGTCAGCAAGCCGAATTCTTCCTTGCCCCGGCCCGGCAGCGTGACCTCGAACACGCGATTGTCCACGTTGCGGAAGGTCAGGCCGAAGTCCTTTGCCATGCCTTCCACCAGCTTGCCGAACGAGACGATGGCGGGGTTCTCGTGCTGGGGAATCTTGTCGTCGCGCACGGTGCGCAAGGCCACCATGCGCTCGATGGCGGAGATCACGGCTCGCTGGTTGTGGAGCCGGTTGTACACGCCGAGCAGGCGGCCGATATTGGTCAGGTCGTCGCCGCTCAGCACGGCCTGCTTGCGATACGCGGCGACACTGCCCGCCAGCTTGGGATTGGCCCTGACCGCTTCATCCAGGAAAGCGTTGAAATTCGCCGGCGGCTTCGCCTGCGCGGCCGCGACGAGGGTGTCGAGGTCGGGCTTCTTGAGCGTGTCGGCGATGGCTGGCTGGCCCAGGGCCAGCGAGAGGAGGGCGAGCGAGGCGAGCAGCGTCGGGCGGTTCATGGGCAGGGATCCCAAAAAGCGGAGATGTTCGCATGAGTCGGCCACTTTCGCACGCTTAATGACTCTTTGTTGGTACATCCAGTAACGCCAACGTCATATTCCCTCTCTACTATCGGCGGCGCACCGCGAACCCGTGCGCACCGAAATCCCCCGGTTCGCCGGCTTCGCACAGACGAGAGGATCCCCACGCATGTCGTACCTTACCRATAAGGCCCGCGCGCCGCGCCGTGATGCCGAAGGCGTAGTCACTGTTCCGGGCCAGATGCTCGAAGACATCGTTGCCGCCAATCCGGCGCGCCGCACTGTGTTGCGCGGTGGCCTGAGCGTGTCGCTGCTGTCCGTATTCGGCACGAGCGGCCTGCTTGCCGCCTGCGGCGGCGATGACGCGGCAGCAACGCCGTCCCCCGCGCCGGCACCCGCGCCGGCACCGGTACCCACGCCAGCGCAGCCGCTCGACTACAAGATCGGCTTTACCCCGGTGGCGGACAAGGTGACAGCGGATACCGTGACGTTGCCGGCCAACTACGCCTATGACGTCCTGTTCTCGGCCGGCGACCCGGTCGTCGCCGGTGCGCCGGGGTACAGCGGATCCTTCCAGACGTCGGCCGAGACCGAGTTGCAAGCCGGTGGCAACCACGACGGCATGCACTTCTTCCCGTTGCCGGGCGTCGACCCGCAGCAAGGCGGCCTGCTGGCGATCAACCACGAGACGCTCGACGCGGCCATCCTGTTCCCCGGCGGCACCTACAATGCCGCGACCGCAACGGCCGAACAGAAGAAGATCGCCCTGTCCTCGGTCGGCGTGTCGGTCATCGAAATCGCACTGTCCGGCGGCAAGTGGCAGGTCAGGAAGGGCTCCGCCTACAACAAGCGCTATACGGGCAACACGGTGTACAAGGTCAGCGGCCCCGCCGCAAGCGCCGTGGGTGGCACCGTAGTCGGCACGCTCAACAATTGCTCGAGCGGCCATACGCCCTGGGGTACTTACCTGACGTGCGAGGAGACCACCGACAACTACCTGGACCCGACCCAGCCGGAAATCGGCTACGGCTGGGTGGTGGAGATCGATCCGCTGAACCAGCTCGCCGCGCCGACCAAGCGCACCGCGATGGGCCGCTTCGACCACGAGAACACCGCGTTCATGACCGGCGCCGGCAATCGCGTCGCGTTCTACAYGGGCGACGACAGCACGCCGGGCTGCATCTACAAGTTCGTCCCTACGAAACCCTTCGATCCGAACGACCGCAAGGCCAATTTCAACCTGCTCGACGAGGGCACGCTGTATGTCGCCAGGTTCAATGCCGACGGCGGCGGCCAATGGATCGAACTGACCCAGGGCAAGAACAACCTGCTGGCCGGCGCAACCGATCCGGGCAATACCACGCAAGGTCCGCAGACGCCGGTGGTTGTCAATTTCACCACGCAGGCCGATGTACTGGTCAACACCAAGGCTGCTGCGCGCGTGGCCGGCGGCACGCTGATGGACCGGCCGGAGTGGATCACGGTAGGGCCGGATAAAACCCTGTTCTGCACGCTGACCAACAACGGCGGCCGCAAGGTGCCCGATKCGGCCAACCCTCGCATGAGCAACTCGCATGGGCACATCATCCGATGGAAGGAAGCCGGCGATTCCCCGCTGGCCACGAGCTTCACCTGGGAGATTTTCCTGCTGGCGGGAGATCCCTCCATCGCCGCGTATAACCTGAAGGGCACGATCAACGGCAATACCTTCTCCAGCCCGGACGGCATCCGCGTGGATCCCAAGGGACGCCTTTGGGTGCAGACCGACGCCGGCACCGGCGCAAGCACCACCAACATCTTCGGTGCCAACTCCATGCACTACGTCGA
>NZ_JBFTLX010000349.1:0-5612 GCF_056396665.1 Cupriavidus sp. 05T313
GAAATCGCCATGCCTGCGATCAGTTTTTGCATCCCTTTCATTCTTCTTCCCTTTCCTTGTTATTGGTTTTGTTTCTGGTCTCTTCCGTTTGGTGCATTTTTGGAAAAGCGGGCCAGATTATAAATGCCTTACGATTAACTTCGTCTTCGCGGCGATACCCGTTTCGTGGGGTATTGGCAGGGATAATGTCTGGTTTGTGTAACATTTCGGCGGAGTCAAACCGGGCCTGAGCCCGCCCGCGTGGCAGGCCGTGCGCCGGCAAGGCGCGATGCTTATCCGGTCCGATTCGCAATTGCCTCACAACCTTCATCGTTTTGTCATCGGCACCACCCAGAATGCGCTCACTGTTGATGCAAGGAGAGTGGGATGACGCATGCGATTGAAGTGCGCGGCCTGTCCAAGTCGTTCCAGGCGGGACGCAAGGCGCTGGATAACGTTGGCCTTGCCGTTGCGCCCGGTGAGATGGTTGCCCTGCTGGGCGCCTCGGGCTCGGGCAAGTCCACTTTGCTGCGCCATGTAGCGGGCTTTGTCGCAGCCGATGCGGCTGGCGCTGGCGAGGTGCTGGTCAACGGCCGCACCATCCAGCAAGGCGGCCGGCTGGCCCCCGATGTGCGCGGCGCGCGCGCCGAGATCGGGTTTGTGTTCCAGCAGTTCAACCTGGTGGGACGCCTGCCGGTGATCACGAACGTGCTGACCGGCATGCTGCCGCGCGTTCCGCTGTGGCGCAGCCTGATTCGCTTTTTCCGTAACGAAGAGATCGACGCCGGGCTCGATGCGCTTGCCCAGGTTGGTATAGACGACTATGCGTTTCAGCGGGCCTCGACCTTGTCCGGCGGCCAGCAGCAGCGCGCGGCGATCGCCCGCACGCTGGTGCAGAACGCGCGGGTGATCCTGGCCGACGAGCCGATCGCTTCGCTGGATCCCGAATCGGCGCGGCGCGTCATGGCGTTGCTGGCGCAGATCAACCGCACGCGCAAGGTGGCGGTGGTGGTGTCGCTGCACCAGGTGGACGTGGCAATGCGCTATTGCCCGCGCGTGGTGGCGCTGCGGCATGGCAAGGTGGTCTACGACGGCCCCTCGGCGGCGCTGACGCCGGGCATGCTGCGAGACCTCTACGGCACCGAAGCCGCCGAACTGCTGCCCGAGGGCGCAGGGCTGGATGCGGCGCCTCCCGCCATGATGCCCGGCGGCCTCGCGGCAGCCTGATTTTCCCGGATTCTCTGTCAAGTTTTTTTCCGCAAGCACCCCCAACAAGGCCCTCAACAAGGCTTTACCCCGGAGTTCCCTTATGCTGCGCAGAACCCTTTTTGCCCTGATCGTCACGAGCGCCGCGGGCGCGCTCTCGTTTCCCGCTTTCGCCCAGGAGGGCAAAGTCCTCAACATGGGTTTTATCTCGACGGAGACTTCGTCCAACCTGAAATCCGCCTGGCAGCCCGTGGTCGATGACCTGAGCAAGCAACTGGGCGTACAGGTGAAGCCGTTCTTCGCTTCCGACTACGCCGGCATCATCGAAGCCATGCGTTTCAACAAAGTGCAGATCGCCTGGTTCGGCAACAAGTCCGCCATCGAGGCGGTGGACCGCGCCAACGGCGAGGTCTTCGCTTCGGTGATCGACAAGGATGGCAACCCCGGCTACTGGTCGCTGCTGATCGTCAACAAGGATAGCGACCTGAAGACGCTTGACGATGTGCTCAAGCAAGGCAAGTCGCTGAGCTATGGCGCGGGCGATCCGAACTCCACCTCCGGCACCGCCGTGCCCGGCCACTACCTGTGGGCTGCCCACAAGATCGAGCCGAAGACGTTCTTCAAGACGGTGCGCGTGAGCAATCACGAGACCAACCTGCTGTCGGTGCTGAACAAGCAGGTCGACGTGGCGGTGAACAACACCGAGAACATGGAGCGCTACCGCATCAATACGGGCAAGAACGCCTATGACCAGGTGCGCGTGCTGTGGAAGTCGCCGCTGATCCCGGCGGACCCGCTGGTCTACCGCAAGGACCTGCCGGCCGACGTCAAGGCCAAGGTCAAGACCTTCTTCGTCAACTACGGCAAGGGCACGGACGCCGCGCGCGAGAAGGAAAACCTGGCCAAGCTGACGTATCAGGGCTTCCGCGCTTCCAACGACGCGCAACTGGTGCCGATCCGCCAGATCGAGCTCGCCCGCGAAAAGACCAAGATCGAGACCGATACCACGCTGGCCGCCGCCGACAAGGAAAAACGCCTTGCCGACCTGAGCAGCAAGCTGGCTGAACTCGACAAGATCGCCGCCAGCGCGCAGTAAGCGCAAAGCAGTCCGCCGGGCGCGATCGCGCGGCCCGTCCCGATGCTTGGGGTGGGCCGCCACGTATCCGCTGCTGCTGCGTGCTGCCCTTGCTGCTTGCTACTGCCGCTTCATCRTATTTGCCGCTGTACCCACCGTTGTCTTTGTTTCCCCCATGCTGCCTTCCGTCAACACCACCATGCCTCCAGCCACTCCGTCTCGCGCCGGCCGCCCGCCGCGGGCCAGCCTGCCAGTCCTGTTCGTCTGGGCGGTGGTGCTCGCCTTGCTGGCCATGTCGTGGCAGGGCGCCGACATGCGCCCGTTCGACCTGTGGAAGGATTCCGGCAATATGGCGAAATTCGCCGCCGACTTCTTTCCGCCCAGCTTCCGCGACTGGCGCATTTACCTGGACGAGATGCTGGTGACCGTCCAGATCGCGATCTGGGGCACCTTCCTGTCCATTGTGTTTGCCGTGCCGCTGGGCCTGGCGTGTTCTTCGAACATCGTGCCCGCCTGGGTCTACCAGCCGATGCGGCGCGTGATGGATGCCTGCCGCGCCATCAACGAGATGGTGTTCGCCATGCTGTTTATCGTGGCGGTGGGGCTGGGGCCGTTCGCTGGCGTGCTGGCTCTCTGGGTGCACACCACCGGCGTGCTCGCCAAGCTCTTTTCGGAAGCGGTGGAGGCGATCGATCCGCGCCCGGTCGAAGGCGTGCGCGCCACCGGCGCCAGCGCGATCGAGGAGATTGTTTATGGCGTGATTCCCCAGGTGTTGCCGCTGTGGATCTCATACGCGCTGTACCGCTTTGAATCCAACGTGCGTTCGGCCACGGTGCTGGGCATCGTCGGCGCGGGCGGCATCGGTACCGTGCTGTGGGAGATCATCCGCAGTTTCCAGTATGCCGAGACCTGCGCGGTGATCATCATCATCGTCGGCTTTGTCACGGTCATCGATTTGCTGTCGGCGCGCATCCGCAAGGCGCTTGTGTGACGCGGGCATCAGCCTGCCTCGTATGCCAGCCACTCAAGCACGCCACCATCCCTGAATCTTCATGACGATCCTGCGCCGCATCGAAATACTCTTCTCGGGCCACGGCACCGCCTTCTACGGCGGTGAGGCCATCACGCAGACCGAGCACGCGCTGCAATGCGCGCAACTTGCCGAGCAGGCCGGCGATCCCGAATCGCTGATCGTGGCCAGCCTGCTGCACGATCTCGGCCATCTCGTGATGTCCGAGGACGGCACCACCGACATGCGGCACCAGGAGGTGGGTGCCGATCTGCTGGGGGTCGGCTTCGGGCCCGCCGTGACCGAGCCGGTGCGCCTGCACGTGGCGGCCAAGCGCTACCTGTGCGCCATCGATCCGGGCTACCAGGCAACGTTGTCGCCAGCCTCGCTGCATAGCCTCGCCTTGCAGGGCGGACCCTACGATGCGGCGCAAGCCGAAGCCTTCATCGCGCATCCGCATGGCCCGGACGCGGTGCGCCTGCGCCGCTACGACGATCTTGCCAAGGTCGTGGGCCTTGCGACGCCGCCGCTGGAGTACTACCTGCCGATGGTGTCGCGCTGCATCCGGCGCATTTCCTGAACTGCCGGCCCATGAACGCCCAAGAAGAAAGCCGGGAAGCCGGCGGCCTGGCCCTGCGCGAAGTCACCGGCACCGATACCGAACTCGTGCAGGTGGCCGCCTTGCTGTCCGAGATGGATGGCGAGGCACCGCTGCCACTGCCCCGCATGCGCGCGTTGTTTGCGCAACTGAAGGCAATGCCTGACTATCGCTGCTACCTGATGCTGGCGGCTTCCGGCGAACCGCTTGGCACGTTCTGCCTGCTGATCTTCCCGGTGCTGGCGCATGACGGGCGCAGCGAGGCTATCGTGGAAAGCGTGGTGGTGGCCCGCGCCGCGCGCGGCACCGGCGTCGGTTCGGCCATGATGCGAGCGGCCATGCGGCTGGCGGAGGAGGCGGGCGCCGCCAAGCTGGCGCTTTCGTCCAGCGCCAGGCGCCTGCAGGCCCATCAGTTCTATCGGCAGCTTGGATTCACCGAGCACGGCATCAGTTTTAGCATCGGGCTGCCGGCGTCGGCATAGCCGGGCGGCTTGCCGCGCGGCGGCGACGTCCGGGATCAGGATCGCCCGGCCACGGTCAGCCCGGCCTTCCCCCCGTGTCCACCCTCGCGTGTCAGCCGCAGCAAGGCCTGCGCCGCCGTCTCCAGCGCGCCGCTGTTGTCGATCACCGTCAGCCGGCAGCCAGCCGGCACGGCGAAGGGTTCGCCGGCACGCTGCAGGCGCCGGACGATGGCTTGCTCGTCCTCGCGGCCGCGCAGGCGCAGGCGCTCTCCCAGTACCTGCAGGCGCACGCTGATCTGTACCGCGTGCAGGGCGGGGTAGCGGGCGTGAGCGGCGGCGAGGTGTTCGCGTGATCCGTTGACGACCACGCACAGGCCTTGCGCCAGCCAGGCGTCGAGTTCGATACCAATGCCATAGCACAGGCCGTGGCTGCGCCAGTGCAGCGCGAAGCCGCGTTGCGCGGCGCACCGCTCGAACTCGGCCTGGGTGATCGCGATGCAGGCTTCGTCGGCGCTGCTGGCGCGGGTGATGTAGCGCTGTGCTATCCGTACGCGCCCATCGTCCTGCAGCTTGTCGCGCAAGACGCGCAGCAAGGAGTCTTTGCCGCTGCCGGAAGGGCCCATCAGGTAGATCAGCCGGCTTCCGCCGGCGGCTTGAGCCGGTGCCCCGGGCATGTCGGCCCGGGCGGCGGTGCCTGTTGCGTGGATGTTCATGCCGCGGTTTCCAGCAGGGCCGCGCCGGCGGCGTCGGTGATGCTGCCGTCGAAGCCGTAGTGGCGGGCCGCCATGAAGGGCGCATCCGGTGCCGGTTGCACGAACAGGCTGACATCGCGTACGGGCATCGGCGCTTGCAGGAGCGTGCCGCTGGCGGCTTGCAGCATGGCGATGGCTTCGGCTTGTTCGGCYTCGTCCAGCATGCCGGTCAGCGTGATGTGGAATATGAAGGTTTCGAATGCGTAGGGGTAGCCCCAGGCGTCGAGCATGCGCCGGGACGCCGCGCTGAGTTGCGCGGGATTGCGGCGGGCAAGTTCAGCGCTGGTGGGCGGCGCGCGGAAGTCGTCCAGTTCCCGTACAGCGGCGTCCGCCAGGGCGTGCATGCGCGCATTGGCGCTTGCGTCGCCGCCCAGGCACCAGGCCAGGAAGCCGCGCAGGTTCTGCAGGGCGAGCGGAACGGCGAAGGGCTGGCGGTCCAGGGCGAAGGCGCGCATGGCGGCGTCGAGCCCGGCTGGCGTCTGGCTGTCCGCAAGGCGGAACGGTGCCTTGAGCGTGGCATGCAGGCCATAGT
>NZ_JBFTLX010000350.1:0-5599 GCF_056396665.1 Cupriavidus sp. 05T313
GATTCTATGCGATTGCCGAGGGCCATCAGGATTTCGTCCGAACCCAGCGCGAAAGCGACGATGTGATCGCTCATGCAGTACGCTATATCGCCGATGTTCACGCCATGCCAGCTTATGGAACGGACCTTGATTGGTTCACGCATACGCTAGGCGTACTAATCGAGCTCGCAGTGCCAAATACGCTGCTAAACGAATCGGCTGGCAATCTGCTGAAGGATCTTCAACAAGGGATTGCGCAATCGGCGGGATCGCTTCCAACATCTCGCGAATCCGTGCGCATAGATGATGACGATGCGAAGAGGCTTAAGTTCTTCGAGGATGCTGGCTGCGAATATGGTGCTGTCTCGGACCTACTCGACACCGTCGAGAAGCTTTACTATGGCGACCCCCTCAGCGAAGAAGACGAGCGCACGGTGAGAATCGCAGCGCTTGCGGCACCTCTGACCAGGAATGCCAGAGAGGACAACAAATAGGCCTTTCCGCCAAAATTGGTAACGATAAGGCGGCCCAGTTCAGCGGCGGCTCGCTGGCTTGGACGGCCCAAGAGGGGTCAAACGTCCTAACGCCCCAGCTGCGCGGTGATGGCACTGGGGCGTTCCATTTCTTGCGCACGGCATGCGACTTCCAGCCCGCGCCAGCTACTACTTCGCGGAAGTCTGCGCCCTTTCGGGCCGGGGCAAAGTTCGAACCCCTATCCGGACCATTACAGCCCGTGTCACGACTGGTGACCTGGGCCCCGGGGCAAGGGATTCTTGCAATTTGATTGCAGTAAGGGCCCTTGGTATATCCGGCCAGATCATCTGCGCAAGGTGTACCGGCTGGTGGGTGAGCCGCTCGGCAGCCTGGCGGCGCAGCTCGACGCCCTGGAGGCGTTGGAGCGCGTAGCGGACGCACAGGCCGCGCCCGTCGGCGAGCCGGTGTACGAGTTCCGGCAGTAAGCCAGGACCCAAGACCACAAAACGCCGCCCTTGGGTGGCTTTTTTTCCCCTCATCTCCATGCCGATAACTGGTGTTATCGGCATGGAGCTTTAGGCCACCCGCCCGTCGCATCATGGCTACAGGCGGATCCTCTCGACCTCGTCCAGGGTGATGTTGTCGGGCGCCGGTCATAGAGCTGGGTGGTGCGGGTCGACGCGTGATTGGCCATCGCGGCGGCGTTCTCCAGTGTGCCGCCATTTCGCACCCGCCTGCGTCCCAGGCGAGATCATTTCGTCCTCCGTGGTGTGGCCAAGGTCAGTTTCAATCTCGGTTGAGACGACGGTAGGCCCAAGCGCCACGAGCTAGGTGAAACAGGAGCATGCCAATCGATGCAATCGGGGCGAGGAGTATCCCCGTTAGGAAGTAGGCACGGATCGTCGCGAAAGGAAGCATGTAGCCAGTGGCYTCGGGCCCATCTCGCTCGACCGACAAGGCTAGGACGAAGAGGATGAGAGAGACGACCGAATAGAAGGCGATCAAGCGCGCCGATCGCTTCAGCGTCACGAGCTCGTCCGGATCCAAGTCTCGTGGAGTCGTGTTCTCCCACCAGTTGCCAATGGCGATGACTACGTCGAGGAGTTTTTCCATGTTTTTTTCTCTGGCGTGTCAAAGACATTCTGGACGGTCCCATTGAGCATGGCCATTGTCAAATCTTCCCCTCGGTTCGGCACCAGCCGTGGGCGCTCTTGTTTTCATCCAGCCATTCCCACACGCCTTCCGCGTCAAGAATGCCCTTCGCTTTTTGAACGGCTTCAATCATCGCAGCCTCAAGGAATCGCCGCTTGCTGATGCCCAGCAGGCCGACGATGCCGTCGATTTCTTCGGCCAATTCCGTTGCGACCTTCGCGCAAACGTTCTTGATCTGGCCCGAAGTCTCGACCTGATCGGTCAGCCCGAGATGGTCCGCCAGGTCGGCATTCCCACTACCAGAGATCAGGTGCAGGGCTTTTTCCGTTACGAGTGCATCCAGCGGTGAGCGCATTTTCCATTCATCCTTTGTTTGGAATATAAATTGCATGATATGGATAGTATCTTAGCCAACATGGAACGACAATGGGCGGGGTTTCTGGGCGAAAAGTGCGTTTGTGGCGAGCAAGCGACAAAAGCCACGCGACGCGGCATAGCGCGCGCCTCCAGCGTCTTGCGCCAGGCCAGCACGTGCGCACGCGTGACGATGCGGAAGTCCTCGGCCCGGGCGATGCCTGCAAAGCCCATGAAATCGCGCAAGTCGGCCTGGTAGGCGCTCGGGTGGCCATACAGGGGGGCGCGCAGCAGCCTGGTCCAGTAGCGGGCGTTTTCATACGCTTTCAGGTGATACCCGCCGGGCGCTTCTCCAGAACCTCGATGATGTCCAACTGCCGTAACTGGCGCAGGCCTGCCACCACCACCATCGGTCGCGACAGTCCGGTGAGCGCCTCCAGGTCGTTCAGCGTCAGACGCGCGCACGTAAAGGGCGATATAGAGCTTGAGCGCCGCAGTCGCTTGACGGGTGGGCAGCTTGCGGATGGCCTGATGGGTCTCGGGTTCCGTCTGCCAACTACACGGCATCTTGGCCGAACMCATCGCAGAGGGCATGCATTCGCTGAGTGCGAATAAATTTCGCTGCCAGCGAAATTTGTCCTATACTGGAATCTGGTTGGAATTGAAGACAAAGCCAGCGCATTACCCGGACCTGCTGTTCTGGGTCTGCGGAGAGGCAACTCTCCAAACATTGCCCCGGACACGCGTTCTGGGCGCCCCCGCCCGCCGCCTGGTGCGGCGGGCGGAAACGGATAGGCAGGGGAAAAGTCGTCCCTCTTCGCTTCTCGTTACGTACTGGTCCCGAAGCAATTTTGCCAAGGGGTAACGAGGAATCACCATGGTTAAAAAGACCATACCCAACCAGGGACGACAGTCAGCCGGAAAGTCTTCGCGGCATAACTTGGGCAAGCTTAGGCGAGTCCTGATGAGTCGCAAGACCCTGTCACTGCTGATGGGATGGCTGCGCTTCGCAGTTACGGTAGCGCGGCTGTTCGATCGTTGGTGACGGGGTGACGGCCGACACCCCTGCCTAGTCCTAGTTGTTTTGAATGGAGGCGATCAAATGCTACATAAGGCTCTACGCCACCTTCGCCGATACCACCAGATGACCCAAGAGGACTTAGCAAGGCGTCTGGAAATTTCCAACAACTATCTGTCGGAGATTGAATCGGGTAAGAAGGCCCACGCAATTACCATTGACTTGCTCAATCGCTACGCCGCCATCTTCGACGTACCGGTCTCAAGCCTGATGCTGTTCTCTGAACAATTGGATTCAGGCCGACGCAGCGAGAAGATCCGCGTTGCGATGGCAGCGAAGATCTTGAAAGTCCTCGACTGGGTAGCCGCCGATGAAGAAACAGTCGCATAGGCGTGAGAAGACGGTCGGGCGTGCACGGTTGCGGAAGAACAAGTCGGCACGCTACCCTATCGAGCGATCGCCGCTCTGGCGGTTGTCGAGCATTCACAAATTAGCGGCCTTGATCGGCGTCCCGGTTGAGGATCTTGAAGCGACCTGCACGGCCCCAACGTACAATCGGTTCGACGATCAAGCGAAACCTGGCAAAGAGCCTAGGCACATTCAAGAGCCGACAGAAGCCACGCTACGGATTCACTATCGCATCGTTAGGCATCTGGACAGCATTCAACGGCCAGATTTCCTGCACTCAGCGACCAAGAGGCGCTCGCACGTCACAAACGCCCGCGCTCACGTTGGCAGCGGCGGTGCAGTGGTTGCAATGGACATTCGAAAGTTCTTCGAAAGCACGACTTACCAGCACGTCAAGGCGTTCTTCCACAAGGACTTGGGATGTTCTCATGACGTTGCACGGTTGCTGGCAACGGTTTGCACTGCGGACGGCCACCTACCCACCGGCAGTTGCATCAGCCCGTTGCTCTCTTACTTCACTCATCGCCAGTTATTCGCGGAGATCGAGAAGCTTTGCTCGGCAAAAGGCGTGACGATGACGCTGTACGTTGATGACCTGACTCTGTCTGGTATGCGCGCGACAAAGACCATGCTCTTCCAAGTCAAAGCTCTGGTCAGCCGTCAAGGCCTTCGGACCCAACCGACGAAAGACGCTGTCGTGCCGCCAGGAAAGGCCGCAATCATCACTGGCGCAGTTCGGAATGGTGACCAGCTTCGTTTGCGGAACAAACATCATAATTCCATCGTGGCGATTCAAGATTCGATCGCAGTCGGCCAAGACTCCTCGCTTAACGAACTGAGTGGTCGTGTCGCTGCGGCTCGGGCCGTCGAACCAGGAGCAGCGACTCGTCTTGAAACTCGTCTGGATCAGATCGTGAGCCGCAGACTGAAGAGCAACGGCGCTTGACGGAAACATAGGCGAGCCCTAGCGCCGGTCACAGACGGGCGCTAGGGCGCTTGCTGGACTAAGCCCCGCATGGCTACAGACGGATCCGCTCGACCTCGTCCAGGCTAATGTCGTCACGGCGCCGGTCATAGAGCTGGGTGGTGCGGGTCGACGCGTGGTTCGCCATCGCGGCGGCGTTCTCGAGCGTGCCGCCGTTTTTCAGATAGGTGGTGATCCCGGTGGCGCGGAATGTGTGGTTGCCGATCCGGGTGGCAATGCCGGCTGCAAGCGCTCGGCGCCGCATCATCGCATGGGCGTTGGCCTGCGGCAGCGGGGTCGCGCTGAGCTGGCCGGTGCCGCGCCGGAGGGTGCGAAACAGCGGCCCCTTCCCGTCCGCGCCGAGGCCGGTGCCGTCCAGGTACGCGTGCAGGTACGCCTCGAGCGTGTGGTGGCACGGCATCTCATGACGCTTGCCGCCTTTCTCGCGCAGGCGCACCCACAGCCGCCGGTGCTGGACGTAGACGTCCTCGACCCGCATCGCCAGCGCCGCGCCAAACCGCGCGAACGAGAACACCATCAACCCGATCAACGCGCGGTCCCGCAACCCGGCCGGCGTGCTCACGTCGATGGCATCGAGTAGCTGCCGCGCCTCGGCCGCCTCGAGCACCGGCGTCTTGCCCTGCCGTGCGCTGTGGCTGGGCCCGCGCACCGACGCGGCCGGATTGACCGGCACCACCTGGCCGGTGACCAGCCAGTCGAACAGGTGGCGGATCGCCGCGAGCCGCCGCTTGACGGTCGGCGCCGACAGCGTCTGCGTCTGCAGTTCGATCCAGCCCGCGACGTGCAGCGGCTGACCGGCCGTGATCGATGGTACGCCCGCGCTGGCACACCACGTCAGGAATTCGCCCGCCGCGCGCGCATAGGCGCGGCGCGTATGCGGGTTGCGGGTCGCCGACGCGAAGAATTCGAGAATGCGTACGCCGGCGCGCTCGCCGGCTGCGATGGTGATGCCATTGGGCGTGACGAGCTGGTTCATGAAGCCGCCTTGATCGCTTCAACGCGCGCATCGACGACATGCAGCAGGTGGCTCGCGAGCAGGATGATCTCGATGGCCTCACGCGGACTCTCGATCGGCTCGTGCCGGTGCGAGTGCGGATTCTTGTATGACCCGATTGCGCCGGCGAACAGGTCACGCATGGCTTCGCGTTCGGCGACGTCAACGGTATAGTCCGTGAGTGGCCCGCTCTCCGGATTGAAGGCCTTCTTCATCATCGGCATGCCGTGCGCGG
>NZ_JBFTLX010000351.1:0-5566 GCF_056396665.1 Cupriavidus sp. 05T313
ACACGTGACGCAACGCAAACTGCGCAATCTCCGCGGCGATGGCTCAGCGTCGACTTGGGCAGCCTAAGCATCTCGCCGGCCGAGGTGAACCCGCCGCGGTCAACCACCTGTACGAAGTAATAGACGTCCTTCAGATCCAGCATTGCTTGGGGCGCGGATCATTGCCGGCGGTGGCAACGGTTCGGATGTGGGTGTGATCTTGATCCCCGATCATACCCCAGGGCGCGCATCCGCGGATCCGGGCAAACCYTGGCGCGCACCACTGCGCCGGCCCCGATCGTTCAGTTTTTCCTACACGTTCCGACAGCTTCAGTGATGCCAAGAAGCCCGACGACGACCACCTGGCCGTGGCCCGATTCCAGGGCCGCAGGGTGACACCGCTCGCGCATGCGTTGCACTGCGAGCAAGAACCCGTGGCAGCCTGAGAAAGCAAATGGGCGGAGATGCAGAGTCTCCGCCCATTCCCCTCCTGCCACAGGCACCGGCATTGATCGGTGCCTGTGGCAGGAGGACTACACCGGCACCGCCTCCCCGCAGCCGGCAATGACATGCATATAGCGCGAAGGCGGCATGGAATCGACAGTGGCCTGGACCGCTTCCGTGCACAGGGACGGACGCCTGGCCAGCGCATCAACATATCGCTCGACGTTGGGCAGGTTTTCCCACATCGACGCAAGCCCCAGATAAGCCATCCGAACCAGATTGACACCCCACAGCACATCGCCGAGCGAGAATGATTCCCCCCTGAGGTACGGTGACGACGAACCAAGCGCATGGTCGAGGTCCGTCAAGAGGCCCGCGACGTGCCGACGTGCGGCGCGCTGAAATGCCGCATCGTGGCAGACCGACTTGCCGCCCCGCTCCTTCGCGATCTTCGCGCGATAGGCCGCAATGAGCTCCGCATCGTCGGCATTGGCGTCAATCATGGCTTCGAGCGCCTTGATCTTGTAGTCGTAGACCGTTTCCATGGCCGTCTTGAGCGCTTCAGGCCGCAGGTCGGCATCGGGATGAAAGCCGTAGAGCAAGGTGCCGTTCGGGATCTGATCGACGATGCTCACCTGGTGCATCACCTGGGCACGCACATCGGCATCCTCCGGCACGAGATGAACGGGATCGCGCGACACCGCATCGAGATAGCAGCAGATCCGTCTGGAATCGGCAATGACACGGCCAGCCTCGTAGTCCACAAGCAACGGGACCGCGCAGGGATCAAAGCCTTCGGTCTCCACCGAAGTACGCCCGCTATAGCCGCTGACAAGTTCCCGCCCCACTTCCCGGCCTGCAAGCAACCGCAGTCGGACGTAGGGCGGATGGTAGTGCTCGGCTGGAACAACGCCATCAGGACCCATCGAACCGAGGATCATCATATTGTTCGAACGGTACGGCAACTGCTTCTCGAACAATACCGTGCGCACTTTCTGCGAGCAGAGTGAACTGGCCGCGTGGAACAGTTCGAAGCGCGGGTTGGCGTCACTACCCACGAGAGAGATTCGCGCGGGGTCCGCGATGGCGGCACGGGCACCGGCCGCCATATTCGTCAATTTGTCATGGCTCATTGCTGGTTTCCTGGCACTCAGGTTTGGCGCYATCGTTCATCGTTATCTCCTGTTCTTGGGTTGACGTCTAGCAACTCTTGTTGGCGGTGCCCGTTCGCAGCATCAGCTCCATCTGCTGTGCAATCTGCAGCAGCGCACCGTCGTCGCCGGGCTTCGCGACGATCTGCAAGGCAGCGGGAAGGCTGCGTTCGCCGGTCGCCAGGGGAATCGAAATGGCAGGAAATCCCGCGACATTGAACGGTGCCGTATAGGTCATCAGCGCCTCTCGGACCGTGCCGGTCCAAGCGCCAATGCTCACGGTACCGGCATCGAGATGCGGTGCGGTGCACGGGCATGTCGGCAGCACGAGATAGTCAACCGTCGACATCACCTCGTGCAGCCTTGTCGTGAAACTTCGCCTGGTCTGCTGGGCCGCCGCATAGGCGCGCAGGTCCATGGTTTCCGCGCGTTTCAGCCGGTCGACGGTTTCCGGATTGTAGTGCGTCGAGATACGGTCCCAGTCGTTGCGGCGGAAATGCTCGATGCCGCCTTCGATCAGGACGATGTTCGCGAAGGCACCGAATACCGCATCGAACAGGCCGGAAGTGCTGACGTTCACACAGGAAAAGACCTGCGCCAGCCGCTTCATCGCGCCATCAAATGCCGCTGCAATTTCCGGACTGAGTGGAACCGGTGCGATGTCACGAATGACGCCCAGCCGTGCGGACAGCCACGCATCGCTCTCGGGAACCCTGATGTCAATCGCATCGGCGAGCAACAGCACGTCGTCAACCTGCTCGCCGAGCAGGCCAACGTGGTCGCAAGTGGGCGCCAGGGGGAACACGCCGCGCGTGGATAACGTGCCGAGCGTGGGCTTGTATCCGACGACGCCGCACAGCGCGGCGGGAATCCGGACCGAGCCGCCGGTATCCGTGCCCACGCCCGCCATGATGGCACCGTGCGCAATCGCCGCCGCGGCGCCACCACTGGAACCCCCGGGTATGCGTGTATGGTCCAGCGGATTCAGGGTATCGCCAAACCTGGCGCTGGCGGTTGTCACGCCCCACGCGAATTCGTGGGTCGTGGTCTTGCCGATGATGATCGCGCCGCGCTCCACCAGAGTTCTCACGATGTCCGCATCGGCGGCTGGCACATGACCGAGATAGGCTGCGGAACCGTAGCGGGTCTCCATGCCCTTGGTGTCGATCAGATCCTTGACCGCAATGGGCAGTCCCTCCAGTGGCCGCGGCCGGCGTTCGCCATAGCGGCGGTCGCTTTCCGCTGCCGCCTTCAGGGCACGGTCCCAATCGATCGCCGAGAATGCATTGAGCAGCCGCTTGCTGGCTTCCGCGCGTTCGAGTGCCTGCTCCGTCAATGCCGTCGCGGTGAATTGCCGCGTGGCAAGGGCATCCAGCGCGTTGCGCAAGCCCATGGAATGCGGGGCCGTCGTTCGGGATGGGCGTCGGATGCCGTGCTGGTCGAGCGACCCGACAGCCGTCGGAAGTATGTCGTGGCCAGAGAAGATCGCATCTCGTGGCTGGCAGTTCAACTGGTTCATGTATTCCACTCCAGGGTGACGTTGCGGTTGGCTTATCCCTGGTTGGAAACGATAGTTGATCGGCTCGGCCTTGGAAGCTGGCTGGCGCCGAACGCAGCGTCCATGAATATGGAACGCCCGGCGGGACACACGGGGCGTGGCCCGCATGGCTTTGGAGGCAGAGGAGGTAGTGCCGGGTCAGCGGCCGTCGAATGCGGTGACCTTGGGCAGCTCTACGGCGAGGAAATCGACCAGCGACCGCACGGCGGGAAGCAGTCCGGTCCGATACGGCATGAGGGCCGAGATGCGCGCATCCGCGGCGATCCAGCCCGGCAGGACTTGCCGCAGCACGCCAGCCTGCAGCTCGGACCGGCAGATATACCCGGGCAGGGCTGCCACGCCAACGTTGGCGCAGGCTGCCTCCTTCAGGGACATCATGCTGTTGCTCTGGAATCTTGGCTCGATCGGGATGGTGACGAGCGTGCCGTCGGGGCCTCGCAGTTGCCACTGCAGCGGCCCTTTGCGCACCATCGAGACGATGGCATGGGATGCAAGTTGCTCCGGCTCCTCCAGGAGTGGCCTCCGTTCGAGGTAGTCGGCACCCGCAAACAGGTACCATGGCGCCCTGACGATGGGCCGTTGGACCAGGTTGGAATCCTGCAGTGCCGAGGTATGTCCGCGCAGCGCCAGGTCGAAGCCCTCGCCGACAACGTCGACGAGCCTGTCCGTGGCGATTTCCACGATGCTGACCTTGGGATGGCTGCTCAGGAACGTCGGCAGGACCTGGCGTAGCGCAAACTGCGCAAGCTCGACCGCTACCGTCACGCGAATGATCCCGCTGGGTTCCGCGAGCCTCTGGCGCATCGCCTGTTCCGCGACGTCGGCGCTCTGCAGCAAGGCGACAGCGTACTGGTAGAACTCAGCGCCTACGTCGGTCAAGGCAAACTGGCGCGAGGTCCGGTTGATCAAGCGGACGCCCAGCGAAGCCTCCAGCTCCTTGACCCTGTGACTTAACGTGGACTTGGGCAGCCCCAGGCTGTTGCCGGCAGACGTAAAGCCACCGCGGTCGACCACTTGCACGAAGTGAAAAACGTCTTTCAGGTCCAGCATCTGGCTGCCTTGGTAGCGGTTGGGTTGGGTTGGGTTGGGTTGGGTCAATGGTGTGTGCTTTCCATCGATGGTACTGCAAGGGGTGCGCGCAGTGCCACGGTCGAACACCCCCCAATGACCGCCATTGCCGTGGCAGGCGCCCGCTCGCGCCACGACCGTCAATGCGCCCGAACCCCACCGATCGCGGCAAACTTGGCAGAAAACGACACCACGTCGCCGTAGACTACGAGCGAACGCATGCGCAGCTTGCCGGGTTCGGCAAGCTGCGTATTCGCTTCGAACGTCGCCTCATTCCGATCAAAGAGGGAAACACGGTTCAACCCAGAACTTGTTGCCTTGCGGCCGATTCTGCACGGCGAACTCGCGCTGATACTTGAGCACAATGCCTGCCGCCGGCGACCACATGTATCGTAGTTGCGGCCCGACTGCGACAGATTTTCCGCGAAACCCATCCGCTCCTACGGGCACGCCGTTGACTTTGTCATCGGTGAACTGTTTCAGGAGGTATCCTTGAAGTCCGAGCTGGAACTTGCTGTTAAGCGAATATCCAACAACATATTCAAGTGCTGCAACAGCGCCAGAGTGATGTCGAGTCGCCGAGTTCGGTGAACTGATCTCTACGAGCGTGGTGGTGGAGACTTCAACTGCGGGCGTGGGGAACCATGTGGTACTGATGTGCGGTATTAGCGCATATACATTCCGACCAGTGTTCGCCACTCGGTTGGCGGAGTAGGACCCGCTCGGCACTGCGACATTGGTGGCGAGGAAGGCGAAGAATGTTCGCGATGGATTTGAATAATCAATGAGCCACGGCTCAAGAATGATGTCTCCAATTCCATAGCGCTTGCCGCTGCCGCCTGGCGTTTCCAGCCCAAGATGAACGAGCGGGACGATTGCACCACTGGACACAGTAAAGGGGCCGAATGTGGTGCCCCATGTGTGAACGACACGCGGGGCGTCAGCAAACGTGTTCAAGTGGAAGCCGGGAACGAGACTTCCTCCATGCGGGCCAGCGAATTTTCYGGCATTGTAGTAAAGCGTGTAGTTATAGAACTGGGTTTCACCAGGCGGTGGCAAGATTCCATTCAATACGGTATTGACGCCAACAGGGTAACTGGTCTGGCCATTCTCGGTTGCCTCAACCTTCGAGGCGAGCCAGCATGCGAGCGCAACAACCGTCAAAAATCTCGCGGGCACTTTAATCATGTCTCCTCCGTCTCTTTATTCTCTTTTTCGGCTGAGGGCTCCGGGCATCCGCATCAGCCGGTTAAGCGCGCCTACGCTAACTATTCGACATCTCCGCAACTTGCCGAGACTCGCTAACGATGGCTATCGCTTCTTCGTGCTTTTCCAGGTCAAGGAGCGACCCGGACGGTTCCGGGGG
>NZ_JBFTLX010000352.1:0-6427 GCF_056396665.1 Cupriavidus sp. 05T313
GCATGACGCTGCTGACGACCATGCTGGATTTCAGCGAGCCAGGCGAACTTGGCGTGTTCATCGACGAGCCGACGGTTGCGCAACGCGAGCAGACTATCGGGCGCAGTGGCATCTATCCCGGCAAGGAGTTGGCGTTTGTCTTCCAGATGCTGCGCCCGAATGACCTGATCTGGCCCTATTTCGTCGGCAACTACCTGAAAGGGCAATCGCCGGGAGCCTTCGACCTGCTTTACTGGAACGCCGACGCCACGAACCTGGCCGGGCCGATGTATGCATGGTACTTGCGCAATATGTACCTGGAGAACAAGCTGCGCGAGCCGGGGCAATTGACCGTTTGCAGGCATCCGATGGACCTGGGCAGCATCGACGTGCCCAACTATATCCTTGCCACGAAGGACGATCACATCGTTCCCTGGCGGTCGGCCTATCGCAGCGTTCAGCTACTGGGCGGAAAGTCGGAGTTTGTTCTTGGCGAGAGCGGACATATTGCAGGTGTTATCAATCCGGCATCGAAGCAAAAGCGTGGCTACTGGCGTGCCGGCGAGCGATGCGATGATGCAGACGGCTGGCTGGCTTCGGCGACGTCCACGCCGGGGAGCTGGTGGGTTCATTGGGCTGCCTGGCTGAAACGCCATGCCGGCAAGCAGGTCGCAGCGCCGTCCAGATTGGGGAACGACACGTTCGAGCCAATCGAGCCCGCTCCTGGCCGTTATGTCGGGGTGCGCGCCGACTGACCGGGAAACCGGCGGCGCCCAGGTTCGCTAAATTCGCACGACGATATTTCCGGGGCCCGCCGCGGTGGCTTCGGAGCTGCAGAAAACCTGGCGCCGGGACGATGCCATGCAGTGGGCCGAGATCTACACCAAGATCTTCCCGGCGTACCAATTGCTGATCGAGAGCTATACCAAGGCCCAGAACGTCGTGAAGGACAGCGAGGTGCTGGACTCGGCTCGCTGATCGTCCGTGCTGCCGCTGTGTGAGAGATCGTCATGTCTTTCACGCAGTTGGTCGCCAATTAGCTCAGGCACCAGGCCGGCACCGGATATTTGGCCCATATTTGGCCCATTACCCGTGCCGGCCTTCAACAATTCACTCGCTTTACGAACGAGTCCTCCGCAGTCAACCCCAAAAGCACCTTTCCAGCGTGCCGGTGCCCAGCTTGATTGCAGGCGCCACGCCGCCGGCGACCTGTCGACTCGCGCCATGTTCGCCCCCTCGTTGGCCATACATCGGGAAGCTTCCTGAAACCACCTTCCACGCGACCAACGACGCGTCTTCTTCCACGGACAGTATTCCATGCGATCACGTCGTTCCAAATGTGGAACGCAGATATGCGCTGGCGGCATCTATTCGACCGCTTGCGCTGAAAGCATACTTCCGGATTTTCGCGCGGAGCCCGCCCTGGAGGTGCGCGAACCTGGGGCGTGTTCGGCACGGCGATGAAATCCTCATGGCTCGTGCTCACTTTCAGCGCCGTGCAACGTGTCACCAAAAGCAAGAATTACTTTTCACAAGGCCTTAGTCATGCTTCGATCCGTCATCTCCATCATTCTGCTTTCCAGTGCGTTTGCCAGCGGCGCCGCGGGTGCCGCGCCCACCAGCGAGGACGCCTCGTGGTTCGATCCGGTTCGTCTCGGGGTCGCATTGGGTGCGGGAGACGCGGCTTCGATTGCACGCCTGGAGGCGCGATGGAACTTGAAGAACGACCTTTGGGCGACGAGCTCGCAGTCGGTGCGGGTTCGCCTGGGTCTCGAGGCTTCCGTGGGTGGCTGGAATCCACATGGCGGCAACAGCAGCGTGATGGGCGATATCGGCTTTACGCCCATCTTCCGGATCCAGGGCTCGGGCCGCTCGGGTGCTTTCGCGGAGATTGGCGCAGGCATGCACCTGCTGTCGCGGACGCACATCTCGGACTCCAAGGGTTTCTCGACGGCGTTCCAGTTTGGCGATCGCATTGCCGCGGGCTACCGGTTTGGCGATCCGTTCGACTCGGAACTGGCGGTGCGTTTCCAGCACTACTCCAACGCAGGCATTAAGGAGCCCAATCCCGRCATCAACTTCTACATGCTCCAGTACTCGGGGCGTTTCTAAGCGTATTGCCGTTGCCGTTGCGCTCGCGTACGACGACACAACGAATGCGGCAGGCGTGGCAAACTCGGTCGGCTCCGGTCTGGCGGGCTCCATTTGTCCGCGAGAACGGCTGGTTGGCCGGGCCGAGGAACGCGGGGGCCAAGCCCGACAATTGTTCCGCCGCCGCACGCAGGGCCGGCAGGATCTCCCTGACAGCCTGCTCCGGCCGACCTCACCGGACAGCAGGTTGGCGCTGATGGCCGCCACCACGTTGCGCTGCTCGTCGCGCACTGGCCGACCAGCGACAGGCCGCGCGCGATCAGCGGATCGAGGCCCATGGCTGCCACCACCGCAGCGATGGCGCCCACAGCGTTAAGCGGCAGCGGCTTGTTCTGCTCCTTGGTTGGTACTTCGCCGATGGCGTCCATCAGGCGCCAGTGCATGCGAAAGTAGCCGATTCGCTGAGCCCGAGCCGGCTGACGTCAGTCAGTCTTTGTAGCCGGGGTCGATGCGCTCCACCAGGCGCAGCAGCGCCGGCCATTCACGTGTGCCGAAGGTGTTCGCACGTGCATCCATCACGGCCCGCGTTTCGTCGATGACACGCGGCGTCGGCATGATCAGCTCGGTGCCCGACGTCATGGCATCGACCTGGGTCCGGCAGGCCATCTCCAGCCAGTACATGCGGCTGAACGTTTCGGCCACGCTGGGGCCCACAGCCAGCAGCCCGTGGTTGCGCAGCACCACGACTTCATGATTGCCGAGAGAGCGGACCAGGCCCGCCTGCTGGTTCATTTCCACCACCGGGCTGTCGAAGTCGTGGTAGCCGGTTTTCTCGTGGAACCTGAGCGCCGTCTGCGTCATCGGTAGCAGACCCGTCTTCATGGCGGACAACGCCATCCCGGCCCGGGTATGGGTGTGAATCACGCAACTCACGTCAGGCCTTGCCTTGTGGACAGCGGTGTGAATCACCATGCCGGCCCGGTTCACCTGGTAGCCGTGCTCGTTCTGGGGGCTCAGGAGCACGTTGCCCTCCAGGTCGATCTTGATCAGGTTCGACGCGCAGATCTCCGAATACAGGTAGCCGTAGGCGTTGATGAGCAGATGCTCCGTGCCCGGGATCTTGAGCGTGATGTGGTTGTAGATCAGGTCGGTCATGCCGAACCGGTCCATCAGCCGGTAGCAGGCAGCGAGCTGCACGCGGGCTGTCCACTCCGCTTCGCTGACTTGGGCCCGCACGGTTTCGCGCGGAACGGACATTGCGTTGGTCATCTGTACTCCTCACTCCACTCGAATATTGCCGGCCTTGACTACCTTGCTCCAACGCTTGCTTTCCGAGTCGAAGTACCGGTTGAGCTGTGCGGGCGTCATGGGGTCCGGCTCCATGCCGTAGTCGGCGATCTGCTTGCGGACGTCGGGTTCCTGCAGCACATCGCCAACGGTGCGCGCCAGCTTGTCGATCACACTTTGAGGCGTCTTGCTCGGCGCGACAATGGCAAGCCAGGAATTGGCAACCACGTCCGGATAACCGGATTCCGCCAGCGTGGGCACATTCGGCAAGGCAGGCATGCGCGTTGCGCCGGTGAAGGCAATGGCGCGCAACTTGCCTGCCTTGATGTAGGGCGAAAACAGTTGCAACGTGTCGATCATGATTTCAAGCCGGCCGGCCAGCAGGTCCGGCAGGACGGCTGCGGCACCCTTGTACGGGATGTGCTCCAGCTTGAGACCGGCGTTCATGGAGAACAGCTCGCCGACGAGATTTGCGCTGGAGCCCGTGCCTGAACTGCCATATCTCAGGCGGTCCGGGTGTGCCTTGCCCCATGCGATCAGCTCGGGAACCGAGTGGATAGGCAGGTCGCCATTCACTACAAGGAGCAGCGGCACCTTGGCCATCATGGCCACGCCGGTCAGGTCCTTGACGGGATCGTAGGACAGCTTGCCGTACAGCAGCGGATTGATGATGTGGGCCGGTGCCGTGGTCAGCAGCGTGTAGCCGTCCGGATCGGACTTCGCCACATAGTTGGTGCCGATCTGCACATTGCCGCCGGGCTTGTTCTCGACAATGAAGCTCGTGCCAAGGCGCGTCGACAGTTTGTTGCTGACCAACCGCGACACGGCATCAATCGGGCCGCCCGGCACGGAAGGCACCACGACCTTGACCGGGTGGGAGGGATAGGCGGGCTCCGCGGCATGGGAAAAACCAACGCCACACGCGGCAATTGCCGCGGCGGCCAGGCTCCCGGCGAAGCGCCTGAGTCCATTGACTGAAATCATTGTTTGTCTCCTTCTGTAATTAGGTCTTCTGTATATTCTCGAAGCGCTTCGCGGACGCCATCGAGCATCGAGCATCGAGGTGCGAGAAAGCCCGAGTGAGCTCAATGAAGGAGATTTGGCGAACAACTCGCCCCTTCCTTGGTATGCCGGCACGCCGCGGGCGCTACTTCACCGCTGCAACGCGCCGCTTCCGCCCTGTCGCCTCGCCTTTAGTCGAGCAGGGCGACCTGCACGTCACGCGGACCCTCATACGCATCGCGGCCGTGCCATACCTGCAGGTTATCCAGGATCATCACGTCGCCGTCGCGCCATTGCCAGCGAAGGGTCGCCTTGTCGCAAATCGCGTTGATATGGTCGACCTCCGCCGGTTCGAGGCGCTGCTCCTTGCCCAGGAACATCCCGGTCGGATACTTCTGGTTCTTGCGAATGTCGGTGCTCAGGACCAGGGTCGCGGTGTGCGACCTGTGCAGCCCCGAGCGATAGAGCTTCTTTCCGGTCACTGGATGGCACATGAACGGCTCGAGCGTCGTGAAGACAGTCAGCGAGCCGTCGTCATGCCACAGCGGTTCGAGGCCGCGGGCGGCGCACAGCGCCTCTACCTCCGCCGGGTCTTCGGTATTGAAAGCATGGTTCCAGCCGTGCCGGTCCATGTCGGCATACGACTTCTCGACAGCCGCGGACTTCGGGCCGTAACTCAGCGCGGAGCGGATGCCGAGTTCAGTGATCTTGGCAACCAGTTCCGGTGCCATGTCGTACGCAAAGTTGCGCGCATCGGCGATGGTAGTCGCACCGCCCACGGGAGCCGTGACTCGCGAGAAGAAGGCGATACGCTTCGGATAATGGCGCCGGTATGCCATTTCCGAATGCACGCCAAGCCCGGCGCTGGCTTCCAGCCTTGTGGCCTCCATGACTTTGCCGCTGATTTGCGTGCGCGGGGCGCGTCCGCCCACATAGCCGTCCTCAAATGGCGGATATTGATTGACGATGTCAGCAAAATCATCGGTTTCCGGCGTCGGGAAGCCTCGCAGCACAATGCCGCCATGCTTTGTGATGAGCTGTTCCAGGACCGGCTTCACGCGCCGCGTCCAGGCGCGAAATTGGGCACGGTCCAGCAACTCGCCTCCCTTCGGCTCGATGAACAGCGGCGGCCGTCCGGTTTGGAGCTCATGGCATTGCACGTCCTTGCCAAGCGCATCGATGAGGTGCGGATCGAGGGGTTCCGAAATACAGGCCGGAGGTGCCATGCGAATCGACGACCTGCGGGTGTTCCTGCTTGTGGCGCAACACGGAAGCCTGCACCGGGCGACGGAACACATTGGGGTGACGCAATCGGCCTTGTCGAAGGCGTTGGCACGGCTTGAGGCCGATGCGGGGATGCGCCTGTTCGAGCGCACGGCTCGCGGCGTCACGCTCACGCCGGTTGGACAGACGCTGCTGGAGCGGGCAAGAAACGTGGTGCTGGCAGCCAACGATCTCCAGGGGGAAGTGGAGGCACAGGCCGCGGCGCGCGCAGGAAAAATCAGGCTTGCGGCGACGCCCTACCTCTTTTCCTGGTTGCTGTCCCCCGTGGTCGCACGCTTCCTTGCCAGGCGGCCGCTGGCGACTTTTTCCATTGAGACGCGGCTGACGCAGGGAGCCATACTATCCCTGCAGTCGGGGGATGCGGACCTCGCTTGTGGCGGGATGACCGCCAATGTGCCGCGCGATGTCAGCCACATTCCGTTACGGCCGCTGAGGTTGCAAGTGGTCGCTCGGTCAGGCCATCCCAGACTCGGCGCTTTCAAGACCCTGGCGGACCTGGCGCAAGAGCGCTGGGCGCTGCCGCAGGCGTCGTCCAGCTTGTACCAGGTGCTGGCAGATGAGTTTGCCAACAATGGCTTGCCTGCGCCGCTCGTTGCCGTGGAATGGACTGGATCCGGCATTTCCATTGCCGAACTCCTTCGGGATACCGATCTGCTCGGCCTTGTACCGCAGCGCACGCTTATGCAACCCGAAGGCCGGGATCTCAGCGTGATCGGCGAGCCGGACATGTTGCGGCAGCCGGAAATCGCCATGTTCTGGCGCGCCGATGGCTATCTCTCTCCGC
>NZ_JBFTLX010000353.1:0-5563 GCF_056396665.1 Cupriavidus sp. 05T313
CCCTACGATACGCGCGCGCTCGCACAAGCCATGAGAGCCATCGCCCTACGATACGCGCGCGCTCGCACAAGCCATGAGAGCCATCGACGCGAACGACGATCTGCGGCACGGCTTGGAGGAAAAGGGAGTCCGCCAGGCACTTCAATTCAATCCGGAATCCTATGCGAAGAAGATTGACGAGGTGTACCGGTCGGTGGTCGAAAAGAGACAGCGTTCAACCCCCTGATTGCTCGTAGAAGGCATAGGCTTCATCGACCTCGTCGAACGCGTGAAGCCTTCCTTGCACAAGGACGGCCGCATGGTCGCAATGCTCACGAATATAGCCAGGGTCGTGGCTGACAATGATCAGCGAAGATTCTTTCCGCTTCTCGAACAGTTCAGTGTGGCATTTCGCGTGAAATCTGCTGTCACCCACAGCAACAATCTCGTCGATCAGGAAACAATCGAAATCGATCGCCATTGAGATCGCGAAGGCCAGCCGCGCGCGCATGCCCGCTGAATATGTCTTGACGGGCTCTCGCAGGTAGTAGCCTAGCTCCGAGAATTCCTGCACGAACGGTTCGACGGCTTTTGGGTCGGCGCCATACACACGACAGATAAAGCGCAGATTGTCCATTCCGCTCAGGCTGCTCTGGAAGGCTCCGCCAAAAGCCAGTGGCCAGGACACGCTCATCCCACGCCGAATGGTACCGTATGTGGGCAGTTCCGCGCCGCTGATCATCCTGATCATGGTGGACTTCCCTGCGCCATTGCGTCCCAGGATGCCGATCTTCTCCGTCTGCTGTACACGCAGGTTGATATCGTGCAGTACCATCCGCCAACCTTGACGCGTATGGTAGCCCTTGCCTAGATTCTTGATGTCAATCACTCCGGCTCCACTCGCTTGCTGGCCTCGCGTACGGATACGAGACCTATGAATAACAGGATCAGGTCGGCAACACAGAGATAGCTGAGATCATAGTGCGGATTCACCCTGACTCCGAAATATCCGGCACGAATCATTTCCGTGCCGTGCACCATCGGAAACCACAAGACAACTTTCCGGGCCAAGGGTGGAAGCCACTCCACCATAAAAACCGCACCTGAGAACGGAAAAAACAAATAGGAAATCGTGTGCCAGATGCGCTCCACCGCTTCGCTGCGCTCACTCAGTCCGCCAACAGTAAAACCGAGCCCGATGCCGAAGAACGCCAGTAGCACCCAGCCAACAAAGATCAGTCCCAGGTCTACCGGTGGCTCCATCAGCCCGAGGGAGATAAACAGGAGCAGCAGAAAGGCAAACGAGGTGGTGGCACCAGCGATCTCCAGTACAACCCGCGCCAGGAACAGATCGATCACGCGCACATTGCGGTGATACAGCAGGCTCTGGTTTGGAAGGATCGCCAAGGCGCAACGGTTGGCGCAGTTCCGCCAAAGCAGGACTGCGGAATAGCCGGTCACAGCGAAAGCCGTGATGGGCAGATTCGATCCATGCGCCGCCTTGGTGGCTGTCCAGAGGGCAGTCACGCCAAGCGTGAACATCATCGGCTCAAAGAACACCCATAGGAATCCGATGTTATGCCGTCCATAGCGCGTCAGGATCTCTCGCATCAGGAGTGCTCCGACTACCCGGACCTGGATACGCAGGGATTGAACGATAGTGGTTTCAGAACTCATGCAATTGCCTACCATTAGGCGAAGCCTTGATCGGGTCCGCACGATTGGCTGTGGGGACCAATCCTCAATCTGCCGCCCCGGCTGCGGAGGGCCTGGAACGGTACACCTTGCTTGGGGAATCTAGGCTCGGCCAGGGCGAACGAGAGAGACTTGCCGGGATACAGGCAAGACGCCGCGCCGCCGTGAGCCCAAGGCTCGCGGGATTTTACTATGAAGGAGTCGGCGCCAAGAAACGTTTTCGGGATGTACAACCGATCGATGAGTGCGCACTTCAAGTCGTTGCAACTCGGGCGCATAGGCATCTCGAAATGCTCGCCCTGCGGTCGAAATTTCCGCAATGGTCTCAGCTTTGGCAACTGAGGGCACTGACGGTAGTAGTATACGGCAATGACGCCGACTGTAATCCAGCCGGACTGTTGCTTCAAGAACCTCGCAATTACTCTCCTCCTAGCAAATTGACTTGACGCCCCGCAAATCTGTAGCGCAGCGTCCGATAATCGAAATATGAGTTCCAACAAGAAAGCACTGATCACCGGCATCACGGGCCAAGACGGCTCCTATCTGGCTGAACTACTCCTTGAAAAGGGATACGAAGTGCATGGCATCAAACGCCGTGCGTCGCAGATCAACACGCAGCGGATCGACCATATCTACGAAGATCCGCATGTGCGGAATCAGCGCTTCATCCTCCACTACGGCGATCTGACAGATACGTCTAACCTGACGCGGATACTCCAGAATGCGCAGCCCGACGAGGTGTACAACCTGGGCGCCCAATCCCATGTCGCGGTCAGCTTTGAAGCACCGGAATACACAGCCGACGCGGATGGCCTCGGCGTGCTCAGGCTGCTCGAAGGAATCAGGATTCTGGGTATGGAGAAGAGTTGCCGGTTCTACCAGGCCTCGACCTCGGAACTCTATGGCCTGGTCCAGGAAATTCCCCAGCGGGAGACGACGCCCTTCTATCCGCGCAGCCCATATGCAGTTGCCAAGTTGTATGCTTACTGGATCACTGTCAACTATCGTGAAGCCTATGGCATGTACGCCTGCAACGGCATTCTGTTTWACCACGAGTCGCCCCGCCGCGGCGAAACGTTCGTGACGCGCAAGATCACCCGTGGCCTGGCCAACATCGCGCAGGGCCTGGAAGAATGCCTGTATATGGGTAACCTCAGCGCTTTGCGCGACTGGGGTCACGCCAAGGACTACGTCCGCATGCAATGGATGATGCTGCAGCAGGAGCAACCCGAGGACTTCGTCATCGCAACGGGCCTGCAGTATTCGGTTCGCGAATTCCTCACCATGGCAGCTGCGGCACTTGGCGTCACCCTGGAGTTCCGAGGTCAAGGTGTCGATGAAACCGGCGTGGTAACGCGCACCGAGGGCCCAAATGCGCCGGGCCTCAAGGTTGGCGACGTAATCGTACGAATTGACCCGCGCTACTTCCGGCCGACCGAGGTGGAGACTCTGCTGGGCGATCCAAGCAAGGCCATGTCGAAGCTGGGTTGGCGCCCCGAGATCACGGTTCAGGAAATGTGCGAAGAGATGGTTGCCGACGATCTGAATGTCGCGAAGCGCCACGCATTGCTCGCAAAGCATGGGTACGCCGTTCCCGTATCCCTGGAGCACAAAGCATGAGTATCAACAAAGACGACGCAATCTTCGTCGCGGGCCACCGCGGAATGGTCGGCTCGGCCATAGTGCGAAGGCTCGAAACTCTGGGATACCGAAACATCGTCACCGCCGCCCGTGATAAGGTGGATCTTACCCGGCAGAGCGAGGTGGAGGCATTCTTCGCCGATCGCCACATCGATCAGGTTTACCTGGCCGCGGCCAAGGTAGGCGGCATCCATGCAAACAGCACCTATCCTGCCGAGTTCATCTACGAAAACCTGATGATCGAGGCCAACATCATCCACTCGACCCATCGCGCCGGCGTGAGGAAGTTGCTGTTCCTGGGTTCGTCGTGCATTTACCCTCGCGCGACCGAACAGCCGATGTCCGAGAGTTCGCTGTTGACCGGCATGCTGGAACCGACCAATGAGCCATATGCCATCGCGAAGATTGCTGGCATCAAGCTATGCGAAAGCTACAACCGCCAGTACGGGTGCGATTTCCGGAGCGCCATGCCGACCAACCTGTAYGGACCGCATGACAATTTCCATCCGGAAAACAGCCACGTCATTCCGGCGTTGCTGCGCAGATTCGATCAGGCCATCAGGGATCACGAGGACGAAGTGGTGATCTGGGGGAGCGGCAAGCCCATGCGCGAGTTCCTACATGTGGACGATATGGCCTCGGCGAGCGTCCATATCATGGAGCTTGACGCGGCCACATACCAGGCCAATACGGAGCCGATGCAGTCGCACATTAATGTTGGAACTGGAGAAGACTGCACGATTTCCGAACTTGCCGAGAGCGTCAAGCGCGTCACCGGATTCAAGGGGCAATTGCGCTTCGATAGCAGCAAGCCGGAAGGCACCCTGCGGAAGCTTCTCAATGTCTCGCGCCTGAGCAAACTCGGATGGCGGGCGAGTATTTCGCTCGAAGACGGCCTGCGAGACAGCTATCAATGGTTTGCCCAGAATCAGGGATTATTCCGAAATTAATAAAAGGGGGCATTGCGCCCCTTTTTCCGATAAGCCCGGGTGCGTGGCATGAAGCACCGGCGGGAAAGTAAATCCCACCCCCCTCTCCCCGTCAGGCTACCGGTACACAAGCGGCATCAATTAGCTCCCGGACATGCCTTGTCAGGGAGTCCATGATGAATGCCTGGGAAAATTCGTAATACGTCGGCACATCCCCATATTCGTGCGCGAGCGCCCGATATTTCGTCTGTTCGTTATGGATAAACGGCACAAAGGGGATATTCATCGCATGCGCTACGATATGCATGTGAAAACGCTCGCCAATAAAGAAATCGCATTGTGCGCAGAATCCCAGCAAATCATCGACACTCGCGAAGTCAGCACACTTGATCAGTCCATTGGAGACGGAATGGAGCAGATCCGCTTTCGCAAGATCGCTCTGGTTGTGTGCGGAAACGTGGCTGCAGAACGGAATATAGAAGAGTTCCAACTCATCCCGGAACTGATGCGCAATCCCGGCATATATCTGCTGCAGGTGCATCGAGAACGGCTCGTCGTCGATAAACCGGGTGGAGCCGATATTGATGCCGGCCTTCAACTTCCCCGTCTTCGCGGTGCGTTGCACTGGTTCAATCATGCCACAGGCGTAGTCCGGCTCGACTACCGCGCCGTCGCACCCGAGGTGCCTCCGCGCGAGATCCAGCGAATCATGCTCGCGAAAGGAAACGCGCTCGGCAAGACGCAGAAGATGGCGCGAAGCAGCAATGTTGTAGTGGAATCCATGAAGGCCCACCCTGCTTATCTGCAGCTTGCAGCCGACCGTCTTTGCGGCTAGCGCAATAATCAGTAACTCTTGAATATGCTCGGGCGACCAGAAGATCCCGCCGCCGCCCATAACCAAGGTCGTATGGCCCTCAATATACCGCTCCGGATCGGCAAGAAAATTCTTGAATTCAACATACTCCTTGTACTGCTCAAGCCCGGGCCTTCCATAGGCGACAATGGTCGCGGAAGGATCCTGACTCAAGATCGACTTCAAAATCAAGTCATCACCAACATTTCCTGCCCCATATCCACCTAGATAAATGGTCATGCTATTTCAACCTTAATTTTTATATATTAGCCTTTATCCCATCCCTCTTTATCGCTCTGAGTGTCGGAGCCGGGATGACAAGGKGGAGACACGCTCGCGGGGTTGCCGGCCGGCTTAAATCATCTCCTTATACAGAAGTCATGAGTCCTCAGCCCGTAGCGCCAGGATCATGAACGCAGCATCCATGGTTCGCTGCATGCCGATCCAGATCGTTTTGGCGCCGGGC
>NZ_JBFTLX010000354.1:0-5546 GCF_056396665.1 Cupriavidus sp. 05T313
TGCGTCGGCTGGTCTCGCGCACCACGCTTGCGTCGGCTGGTCTCGCGCACCACGCTGATGATTGCCAGCGTCGAGGCGCCAGGCAATAACGCCTGCTCCTTCGACGAGCACGAAGAGATTCTCGATGCACTGGAACAGGGCGACGCCGCCCTGGCCCAGAGCCGCATGGCGCACCACCTCGGCGCCTGCGCCGACCGCGTCCAGCCGGACGAACCGGGCAATTTCGATCTTCGCAGCGTGCTGGGTCACTCCACCTAGCAAGCTGTTCCCGCTGCCAACCCGCGGCCAAGGCCCGATTCCTGCTCATGACAACGCGTCCCCGATGAGGCGCGCTGCCGGAATCACATACCGAGAGCCCCCCCGCCCGGCAGCGTTCCCATCAAATCCAAAGGAGAGGAGACACACCCATGACTAGCGCTAGCACCACGGTGCCCACGGATCTAACCAACGAGCGGCTGCCTTCGGGCCGGCTGCTCGCGCTCGGCCTGCAGCACGTGCTGGTGATGTACGCCGGTACCGTGGCGGTGCCGCTGATCATTGGCGGCGCGCTCAAGCTGCCCAAGGACCAGCTCGCCTTCCTGATCAACGCCGACCTGTTCGCGGCGGGCCTGGCCACGCTGATCCAGGCCTTCGGCWTCTGGAAGWTCGGCATCCGCMTGCCGGTGATGATGGGCGTGACCTTCGCTTCGGTGGCGCCGATGATCGCCATCGGTTCCGATCCCAATGTCGGCCTGCTCGGCATCTACGGCGCGGTGATCGCCKCSGGGSTGTTCGGYRTSCTGRTKGCGCCGMTGATGGGGCGAATGCTCGGGCTGTTCCCGCCGGTGGTGACCGGCACGGTGATCACGCTGATCGGCGTATCGCTCATGCGGGTGGGCATCAACTGGGCGGCCGGCGGCCAGCCCACCACGCGTGCCGTGATCGACGGCGTGGTCAAGGACGTGCCGAACCTGGCGTACGGCGACCTGGGCAACCTCGGCATCGCGGCGCTGGTGCTGGTGGCGATCCTGCTGCTGAGCAAGTACGGGCGCGGCCTGATCTCCAACTGCGCGGTGCTGCTCGGCATCGTGATCGGCACGCTGGTGGCCATGGCGCTGGGCAAGGTCTCCTTCGAAGGCCTCGACGAAGCCAGCCTGATCGCGGTCATCACCCCGCTGCACTTCGGCATTCCCAAGTTCGACGTTGCCGCCACCCTGTCGATGTGCGTGGTGATGCTGATCACCCTGGTGGAATCCACCGGCATGTTCCTCGCGCTGGCCGATATCACCGGCAAGCGCCTGTCCAATGAAGACCTGACCCGCGGCCTGCGCGCCGACGGCCTGGGCACCGTGATCGGCGGCGTGTTCAACACCTTCCCCTACACTTCGTTCTCGCAGAACGTGGGCCTGGTGACCGTGACCGGCGTGCGCTCGCGCTATGTGGCGGCGGCCGGCGGCGTCATCCTGATCGCGCTGGGCCTGTTCCCGAAGATGGCGCACATCGTGGCCTCGGTACCGCAGTTCGTGCTCGGCGGCGCCGGCATCGTGATGTTCGGCATGGTGGCCGCGACCGGCATCCGCATCCTTGGCTCCTGCGATTTCAACCGCAACCGCTTCAACCTGTTCATCGTCGCCATCTCGATCGGCTTCGGCATGATCCCGACACTGGCGCCGACCTTCTTCCAGTACCTGCCCAAGTGGACCGACCCGTTCACCCATAGCGGCATCGTGCTGGGGACCATCGTGGCGGTGGTGCTCAACGTCTTCTTCAACGGCATCCAGTCGCGCGAAGAGGCGATGCGCAACGCCGCTGCCAATACGCACGGCACGGAATAAGTCCTGCCGGCGGCGGCCGGCACAGTCTTCCTGAAGAATCATGACCCTGATGACAAGCAACAACTATCCACGCGATCTGATCGGTTACGGCAGCCAGCCGCCGCACGCCCGCTGGCCGGGCGGCGCACGCCTTGCGCTGCAGTTCGTCCTGAACTACGAAGAGGGCGGCGAGAACAACGTGCTGCACGGCGATGCCGGCTCCGAGCAGTTCCTGTCGGAGATCATCGGCGCGGCGGCCTACCCCGACCGCCACATGAGCATGGAGGGCGTGTACGAGTACGGGTCGCGCGCCGGGGTCTGGCGCATCCTGCGCGAGTTCGAGCAGCGCGGGCTGCCGCTGACCATCTTCGGCGTGTCGATGGCGCTGCAGCGCCATCCCGAACTGACCCGGGCGTTCGTCGAACTCGGCCATGAGATCGCCTGCCACGGCTGGCGCTGGATCCATTACCAGGGCATGGACGAAGCCACCGAGCGCGAGCACATGCGCATCGGCATGCAGATCATCGAGGAACTGACCGGCTCGCTGCCGCTGGGCTGGTACACCGGCCGCGACAGCCCCAACACGCGCCGCCTGGTGGTGGAACACGGCGGCCTGCTGTACGACTCGGACTACTACGGGGACGACCTGCCCTTCTGGACCGAGGTGGAAGTCACCGGCGGCGAGAAGAAGCCCCACCTGGTGGTGCCCTATACGCTCGACTCCAACGACATGCGCTTCGCCACGCCGCAAGGCTTCAACACCGGCGAGCAGTTCTACCAGTACCTGAAGGACGCCTTCGACGTGCTCTACGCCGAAGGCGACCCGCAGGGGCTGGACCGGCCCAAGATGCTTTCGGTCGGCATGCACTGCCGCCTGCTGGGCCGGCCGGGGCGCATGCGCGGGCTGCAGCGCTTCCTCGACTACGTGCAGGGCCACGACAAGGTCTGGATCTGCCGGCGCGTGGACATCGCGCGCCACTGGGCCGAGACCCATCCCTACTCCGCAAAGAACCGCGCCTGAGCCAATCGACCAGGCGACCAAGCGACAAGCCAATCCATGAGCAATACCTACTCCCTAGATCAACTCAATGCCCTGCCGGCCGCCGACTTTGTCCAGGTGCTCGGCGGCATCTATGAACACTCTCCGTGGGTGGCCGAAGCCGCCGCCACGCAGCGCCCCTTCACCAACGCCGCCACCCTGGCCGATGCCATGCGCGCCATCGTGGACGGCGCCGGCGACGCCGCCCAGATCAGGCTGGTGCGCGCCCACCCGGAGCTCGCCGGCAAGGCCGCCGTGCGCGGCGAGCTGACCGCCGAATCGACCCGCGAGCAAAGCGGTGCCGGCCTCGATCAATGCTCCGCCGAGGAATTCGAGCAGCTGCAAGCGTTCAACCGCCGCTATAACGAGAAATTCGGTTTTCCTTTCATCCTGGCCGTACGCGGCTATAACCGCGCCGGCATCATCGGCGAGTTCGCAAGGCGCGTGGAAAACGATCCGGCCGCGGAGTTGCAAACTTGCATCAACCAGATCCATCGGATTGCACAGTTCCGCCTGAACGACTTAGTATCCGGCTGAGCCAAAAAAAGGCAGTTTGCGTTACCCCTTACCGATGTAGCAGGCAGTGCCCGGGCCGAGCCGGCAACACCCTAGCCCAGGGCATGCCAGTAGCAAACAAAACGAATAGAACCCGTCAGGGACCCAGTACACAAAGAACGCAACGGATCAACCACGGAGAACTCACCAATGCAGAAGCAGATCACGCCGGCCCTCAAGCTGGCAGCGACGGCCGCCGCCCTTTTCAGCGGCGCGGCCATGGCGCAATCCAGTGTCACGCTGTACGGCCAGGCCGACATGTTCGTTGGCGGCGTCAAGAACGTCGGCGCGGCCGACCGCGCCTATGTCGCCAATTCGGGCGGCATGCAAACCTCGTACTGGGGTATCAAGGGCACCGAAGACCTCGGTAGCGGCACCAAGGCCATCTTCGACCTGAACGGTTTCTTCCGCACCGACACCGGCAGGCAGGGCCGCTTCGACGGCGACTCGATGTTCAGCCGCAATGCCTTCGTGGGCCTGCAAAACGACAAGCTGGGCGCGCTCAAGCTGGGCCGCAACACCACGCCCTACTTCGTGTCGACCATCCTGTTCAACCCGCTGATCGACTCCTACGTGTTCTCGCCGATGGTGTTCCACACCTACTTCGGCGCCGCCACCGCCAACGTGGCCGACCCGGGCATCATCGGCGATTCGGGCTGGAACAACTCGCTGCTGTACAGCACGCCGAACTTCGGCGGCCTGACCGCCAACGTGATCTACTCCTTCGGCGAGAAAGCAGGTTCGACCGGCCAGAACAAGTGGGGCGGCAACCTGATGTACTTCAACGGCCCGTTCGCTGCCACGCTGGCCTTCCAGCAAGTCAAGTTCGACAGCACGCCGGGTGACGTCACCGCTTCGGCCAATCCGATGCTGGTTGGCTTCAGCAAGCAGAACGCGGTGCAGGGCGGCTTGAGCTACGACTTCAAGGTCGTCAAGCTGTTCGCGCAAGGCCAGTACATCAAGACCGAGCTCAACAACAACCCCAACGGCGACATCAAGCACGCCAACGGCCAGGTCGGCCTTTCGGTGCCCATCGGCGCCGGCAACGTCCTGGCGTCTTACGCCTATGACAAGACCGAGAACTCGGTCGCGAACTTCAAGCGCAACACGGTGGCGGTCGCTTACGACTACAACCTGTCCAAGCGCACCGACGTCTACGCCGCCTACTTCTACGACAAGATCACCAGCCTGTCGCACGGCGACACCTTCGGTGTAGGCGTGCGTCACAAGTTCTGACGCTTGCCTTGACTTGTCAACGGGAATTGAAGACCCGCCCTGGTGGCGGGTTTTTTATTGCCTGCCGGCTATGGTGCCGGACTCCCCCGATCCGGCCTGCGAGCGCCTTGCCCCTGGTCCAGGGCCCGTGAAGTTCATGAGTCACCCCAAGGGATATCAATCCCCCAGCCCCGAAAGCACCTGGCGGCTCCGCCTCTTTGCCGCAGACCGCCCAGGCCAGTAAAGGTCATCGATATTTCGCGCTGCAGCATGGATATGCTGCAGCGCGATAGGGACAGGCTACCGGCGATTGAGGATCGAAAGTCGCTGCTTAATAGTCCGATTCAATTGGCGGGGCTGCCGATGCCTGCCTAGATTTAGGTTCCAGGCAACAAGACGGCAACGGACGAGGTGACACATGCGTCGTGATGCAAAGACCCGGTCGGAGTTGATGGCCATCCTGAACCAGTTCCTGAACAACAATCCGGAGTGCGGCGAATGCGAGCTCCACGCCATGCGTGGGCACCAACCCGACCACACCGGTTGCAACTGGAGCGCGGAAGTCGATTTTCCGCGCGAGCCCGATGATCACCTGCCCACCCGGCTGGCAGCGGCGAAGTCCATCATCGTCGTGATGCGGGAGCAGTACAACCTGCTGCAGTAGCTAAGAAAGCACAGCTTTTCCGGGCCGGCGGAACTGCAGGACAAGCCGGTCACAAAAAACGGGGCTCCCAAGGAGCCCCGTTTTCATTGCGCGATGCCTGGCGGCATGTGCGCTCCCAGCGGCGGCATTGCTGCGCCGCCGCACCGCGGATCAACGCGCCGCGTTGGCTTCCGCCACCGCTACCGCCGTCATATTGACGATGCGGCGCGTGGTGGCTTGCGGGTTGAGGATGTGCACCGGCTTGGCCGCGCCCAGCAGGATCGGACCAATGGTGACACCC
>NZ_JBFTLX010000355.1:0-5521 GCF_056396665.1 Cupriavidus sp. 05T313
GTCCTGGCATATGCCGTGATGACCCGGCCCTATGATTCGATTTCCGCCTTTTTCCTGGCCAACAGCGTTGAAGGTGGCGGTGGCCACAATGTGGTCAATGTGATCCTGGTGGATTTCCGCGGCTTCGATACRCTGGGCGAGATCTGCGTGCTGCTGGTCGCCGGCCTTGCGGTACAGGCCTTGCTCAAGGGCATGCGCCTGGCGGCGCCGCAGGCGGGGCCCAACGGGCTGCCGTGGTCGAGCCAGAGCCACCCGTTGCTGCTGGCCATCCTGGCCCGGCTGATGCTGCCGCTGACCATGCTGGTCGCGGTCTTCATGCTGCTGCGCGGGCACAACCTGCCGGGCGGAGGCTTTATCGCCGCGCTGATCACGGCGGTGGTCTTGCTGCTGCAGTATGTGGCCAGTGGCGTGCTGTGGACCGAGGCGCGCATCGCGCTGAATTACCGCGCGCTGGCGGGCAGCGGCATCCTGGTGGCCGGGCTGACCGGGCTGGGTAGCTGGGCGTTCGGCTTCCCGTTCCTGACAACGGCCTTCGGGCACTTCCACTTGCCGGTGCTGGGCGAAATCGAACTGGCCACCGCCATGCTGTTCGACCTCGGCGTCTATTTCACGGTGGTGGGCACGACCTTGCTGATCGTGTCGCACCTCGGCGTGCGCGACAAGCGCATCCACGCGCGGGAGGGTGCCTGATGGAAGCCGTCTACGCCGGCACGGTCGGCATCCTGATGGCCTGCGGCATCTACCTGCTGCTGCGCGCGCGCACATYCCCGGTGGTGCTGGGACTGGCGCTGATCTCGTACGCAGTGAGCCTGTTCCTGCTGGGCATGGGCCGYCTGTCCAGCGGCCGCCCGCCGGTCATCGCCAGCGGGGCGCGGTATGCCGACCCGCTGCCGCAGGCACTGGTGCTGACGGCCATTGTCATCGGTTTTGCCATGACCGCATTCGCGGTGGTGCTGGCGCTGCGCTCGCTTGGCATCACAGGCAGTGACCATGTGGATGGCAAGGAAGCGGGCCAAGAGGAGGCCGGCGGCGCTGGCAGGAACGAGGCGGACGGCCCATGACCCATAGCCTGCCTTTTTCGATCCTCCTGCCCATCCTGCTGCCGATGTTCGCCGGCGGTTTACTGGTGGCGATGCCGCTGCGCTGGCTCCGGGTCCAGCGCACGCTGAGTACGGCCGCCGCGCTGCTGCTGTTGCCGGTGGCTGCCTGCATGGTCCTGGAGGCAGCCACCGGCGCCATCCCGGTCTATCACGTCGGCAACTGGCCGGCGCCGTTCGGCATCGTGCTCCAGCTCGACCGGCTTGGCGCGCTGATGCTGCTGCTGACCGCCGTGCTGGGCGCGGCTGCCGTGGTGGCCGCGGGCAGGGGAGACGCGCGGATGGGGCGGCATTTCCACGCCCTGTTCCAGTTCCAGTTGATGGGCCTCAATGGCGCCTTCCTGGCGGGCGACCTCTTCAACCTCTTTGTCTTCTTCGAGATCCTGCTGATCGCCTCCTATGCCTTGCTGGTGCATGGCGGCGGGCGCGCGCGGATCGGCGCCGGGATGCACTACGTCTTGCTGAACCTGGCGGGCTCGGCCTTTTTCCTGATCGCCATCGGCGTGCTGTACGGGCTGAGCGGCACCCTGAACATGGCGCACATGGGCCTCCGGCTGGCCGGGTTGCCGCCTGCCGACGTGCCGCTGGCCACGGCCGCGGGGGCCATGCTGATGCTTGTCTTCGGGCTCAAGGCGGCGCTGTTCCCCATGCTCTTCTGGTTGCCCAAGGCCTACGCCAGCGCTACGGGCTCGGCCGCCGCGCTATTCGCCATCATGACGAAGGTGGGCATCTACGCCATCCTGCGTTGCGCCGCGCTGATCTTCGGCGCGCCCGGCGGCATGCTGGCGGCGTTCCTGCATGACTGGGTCTGGTGGATGGCGCTCGCCACCATGGGGTTTGGCGCGCTCGGGGCGCTTGCCGCCCCCAACCTGAAGACGCTGACCTGCTACCTCGTGCTGGCATCGGTCGGGCTGCTGGCGGCCAGCGTATCGATGCAGACCGGACAAAGCTGGGCGGGGGCGCTGTATTACCTGCTCAGTACCACGTTGTGCACGGCGGCACTGTTCCTGCTGACGGATGCGCTTGAGCCGGCGCCGCCGGCGGGCTCGGTGGGGCAGCCTGTCCCGGTTGTCCACGGCTCGCGGCTGGCGGGCGCGCTGTTCCTGGTTGCGGCGCTGGCGGCGATCGGCCTGCCGCCGCTGTCGGGTTTCATCGGCAAGGTCATGGTGATGCGCAGCGCGCCGTTGCCGGCCGCGGCCGTGTTGTGGCCGGGCGTCCTGCTATCCAGCCTGGCGCTGCTGATTGCCGTGAGCCGCACCGGCACGCGCCTGCTCTGGCGCCTGCCCCAGGAACACGATCCCGAGCGCCACGGTGCTTACCATCGGGTCGCGCCGGATGGCTGGAAGCTGGGTTGTTGCGCCTTCCTGCTGGCCTGCAGCGTCGCGCTGGTCCTGTTCGCGCAGCCGCTGAGCCAGTACCTGGCGGACACCGCCGCCCAATTGTTCGACCGCGCGGCCTACTTGCGCGCGGTGCTGCCGGCCGCGGGGAGCTAAGGTCATGGTCAAACGCTTGTTTCCGCATCCGTGGCTCAGCCTGGCGCTTCTGGCGACATGGCTGTTGCTGGTAAACAGGGTGTCGCCTGCCGACTGGGCGCTGGGCGCACTTCTCGGCTGGGCGATCTCGCTCCTGATCGGCAAGGGACTCTGGCTGCGTCCGATGCGCGTGGGCCGGCCCGATCTGATGCTGCGCCTGGCGGCGCACGTGCTGATCGACATCGTGGTGGCCAATGTGGAGGTGGCCTTGCTGGTGCTGGGGCCGGTGTCGCGGATGCGCCCGGCTTTTATCCAGGTGCCGATCGATGTCGAGCATGAACTGGCGCTGTCCGCGCTGATCAGCATCGTGTCGCTCAGCCCGGGCACCTTATGCGCCGAACTCAGCGATGACCGCCGCCGGCTGCTGGTCCACGTACTCGATCTGGACAATGAAGCCAAGCTGATCGCGCTGGTCAAGTCGCGCTATGAGGCGCCGCTACGGGAGATATTTGAATGCTTGCCGTCGTAATACCGCTCTCGCTGGGAATCCTCGGGGTCGCCTTCCTGCTCGCCTTTATCCGCCTGGTGCGCGGGCCGGGCCTGCCCGACCGCATCGTCGCGCTCGACACGCTCAATATCAATGCCATCGCGCTGATCGTGGTATTCGGCATCTGGCTGCGCTCGGAATTGTTCTTCGAGGTTGCCTTGCTGATCGCGGTCATGGGCTTTATCGGCACCGTCGCCCTGACCAAGTACCTGCAGCGCGGCGACATCATCGAACTCAAGTGACCGGACGGATCGGACTGGTCCGCTAACCATGACGGGAGGCCCAATGGACAATATGAGCCCAATCGCGGAATTCGCCACCTGCGTGCTGCTGCTGATCGGCAGCGTGTTTACGCTCGTCGGCGCCATCGGGCTGCTCCGGCTGCCGGACTTTTTCATGCGCCTGCACGGGCCGACCAAATCCACCACGCTGGGTGTCGGTGGCGTCGTGGTGGCTTCGGTCGTGTTTTTCAGCAACCAGGGCAACGGCCTGAGCCTGCATGAACTGCTGATCACCGCCTTCCTGTTCCTGACCGCGCCAATCAGCGCCCATATGCTGGCCAAGGCGGCGATGCAGCAGCGCCTGCCCGTCGACCCGCGCACACGGGGGCGCACATGGGAGGCGGAGGACCGGGAGCGCAGCGAGCCGCGCGGGCAGGCCGCGGATCCATCATCGGCGGGGAAGGTTCCCGAGAGCTGACGGCGCCGGCATGGCGTCCAGTCTTCAGCCCTGCTCCCACGCGCTGCACCAGCCGGCGGCGGCTACCTGCTTGTCGCCGAACAGCACGCAGCTGCCCGTCGACGGACTGGCGCCTTCCTGGAACAGCTGGCAGTTGGCGCAGGTCTGGCTGGCCGCATGCCTGGGGAATTTCGCCTGATCCACCTTGCGGGTGTCCGCCTTGTAGTCCAGCTTGACGGCCTGCGGATCCTTCTCGTCGAGCGTGGCCGCGCCGGCGCCGGACGGCGCCGCAACGGCCGCGAGGCTTGTGGCCACGGCTATCGGCAGTGTCTTCAGGAATTGACGGCGGGTCGACATGCGGCTTCCTTTTTCTGTGGGGATTGAAGACTGCCGGACTCGACGACATCACCGGTAGCGGACCGCGCGCGGCGCCTGGCTGACTGGTGTGAAGGCCGATATTCTGTGGGGGAGTTCCGGCGTGCGGCTGGTGTGGATTGTGGCACAGCGGCCGTCGCCTGGCGCGGCATGTGCGGTTTGCCGCCACCGGATTCTCCGCGGAATGGACAAGCCAGGGTGAATCGGGATAATCGTGGCTCCGCTGGCTGGCCTATGGCAAACTCGGCGCTGCCTTTTTTGCCGCAGGCGGGTTCACCGCCGCCACGCCAACCACACGCCATCCACCACTACGCCCATGACCGCTCGCACCAACACCGATACCCTCCGCCAGGCGCTGCAGGAACCGCTAGCGTTGCAACTGTCGCCCTTGATGGGCCCGGACTTCGCCGGGACGGCCGAGGGCGAGCGTTTTGCCATCTATACCGAACCGCCGGAAGCGCCCGGACGCGACGAAGTGCTGGCAACCCTGCGTGCCCAGCTTGAAGCGGAAGCCGGCGTACCGTTGCCCGGCGGCGACGCGCCTGTATCCGGCGAAGTCCTTGACAGCGAGGACTGGGAGCCCGGCCAGGCCTTCGAGATGGACATGGATAGCGACGAGGTCTGCGGCCAGGTCCTCTTCTACCGGCTGATCCTCGCGCGGGACCTGCATCCGGTCGGCTATTGCGCATTCGAAATCAATGCCGACGAAACCGGTGTGATCTTCGTGACCCTGGTCGAGTCGTGGGTTCGGCCGCAATACCGGCAGCTCGGGCTGGAGAGCGGCTTCGTGCTGCAGATGGGCAATGCCGTCTACAACCTGCTGGCTGACCTGGACGCGCGGCTGCAGGCCGCGGGCGAGCGCAGCGCGTCGTTCGAAGTGTTGCTGGGGCTTGAGCAGGCGTCCGTGGCAGGCACGGCGCTGTTGCGGTCGCTGGCCAACACGCTGCAAGGCTGGACCGATCCCTCCGCCGCGCGTGGCGCCGCCGGGCGCGAGCCGTTGGGCATTACCAGCGTCCGCGTTTCGGTGCTTCCCGCCAGTTCAGCGGATTGAGGAAGGGGGAGGCAACGCTCGTTGCCTCCGCTGCTTTGCCGCGTTCCGGAAAAGCGGGCGATGAAGTGAACGATCTCCGGCGCCAGGCCGCGTTGATCGTCATTACTGATCGTCACAACGCCGGCCGACGGCTGGCCCACTCGCGCACCGCCTGCGCAAACAGCCTCAGCGCGGTAGGCGGGTGCCGGTTAGCCGGGTAATAGAGGCACAAGCCGGGAAAGGAAGGGCTCCATCCCGGCAGCAGGTGGATCAGCCGGCCCGAGGCCAGGTGCTCCGCAACCTGATCTTCCGGGACCCAGGC
>NZ_JBFTLX010000356.1:0-5511 GCF_056396665.1 Cupriavidus sp. 05T313
CGGATATCCCATGGTCGGCGGCCGCTATCTCGTTCATGGTGAGAAACGCGTCGCAATCAGCGGTAAAATACAAGAACTTCAAACGGATATCCCATGGTCGGCGGCCGCTATCTCGTTCATGGTGAGAAACGCGTCGCAATCAGCGGTAAAATACAAGAACTTCAAATTCGCGTCAGCGCACTCGCGATACATTCACGACGCCATCGTCAAAAACAAGGCTCAGTCACAGGACGCACCATTCTGGGGAAAGCAGATTTTTGACGGAATTCCTCAAGTTGGCGACGTCGTCGGAAAATGGAGGGAGAATCCTCGCACTTTCGAGGATGCGGAGCATTCGGACTCGTTCAAGAGCCACACGGACATTGTGGTCAGCGTAAGTCCGGATTTCGTCTTAGCCGTTGGCGGCAACGTTAGCAATTCCGTCGGCCTCTCGCGCTATGAGAAGGAGCCTTCTGGCCATCTTTCGAAGAGTGGTGGTGTTATCGTGCTAATGGAGAATCGGACATGAGCTTCCCGGGGGTACGCTGGCGTCCGTTCGCTTTACAATGATTAAGATTGAGCTGGTTATTGAGCGCAGTGGTCCGGATCCGAAGCAAACCGCGCGCGTACCGAGGCCGCCAAGACATCTGCTGTCGCTTGACGCATGCCGATAGCTGTAACCGTAGTTTACGATGAAGTGCCGGTTGCTATTGATAAAGGAGGACCGCGCCAAAGGGGGGCGTTGCAGTGATCATCGCTTCCAGAATGCGAGGCCATGCCGTTTGACGTCTTGAGGGGTATGGTTTCTGGCACTGGATGGGAGCGCCGGCAGCGTTTTGGCAGGCCATGTTCGAGACGACAGTTTGATTGCCTGACTCAAGCTTCTCCACCGTCATCGGCAATCAGGCATGGCGTCTTGGACGCGTCCTAGCTGCCAGCTACCACCAACTTGGTATCGACCGTCGCCTGACTCGCGATAGGCGCGCCAGGAACTGGCCATTTCGGGGGCAGCTTGCGCTGCTACGACGACTTCGGCGATCGCCCGTATAACGCGCAGGCAGGTCGAGTTGGAGGTGAAGATGCCGAACCATCAAGAGAATCAAGAGCCCAAACGCGATCTGATCGTGGCGCTGCACGCCGCGGGTAGCTCACCCAGAAAGCTGCGGTACGTTTGCGACACCGTGCGTGAAGCGTGGCAGAAGCGTGACAAGCCCGAGCCGATTATTCTCGCACCGGCGTTGCCTGTGGGCATGTTTTCATTTGTCGAACCATGCGAATTGACAAAGACGATCATCGCGATGATAGACCGTATCTGGCAAGCGGAAGGCGATTGTATCGGGGAAATCGTACTCATAGGTCATAGTATGGGAGCGTTGCTGGCGAGAAAAGCCTATATCTATGCGTGCGGTGAATGCGACGGTGTTCCTCTAGAGTATGGGAAGGACTGCGCGGAAGCACGCCCATGGGCATCGCGGGTCAGCCGGATCGTACTGATCGCGGCAATGAATCGCGGATGGTCAATCTCGTCTCATCTCTCACTAGTGAATGCCGTCAAGTGGAAACTCGGCATTCTGATGGGAAACATCCTGACGGCGGCGAGGCTAGGAAGAAAGCGACCGCTGGTATTTTCGGTGCATCGAGGCGCACCGTTTCTCACACAGTTGCGCCTTCAATGGATGGCCATGCGTAGACGCGCCGGGGCCGAGTCACTCGGCTCCGCCGTCACGGTTCAGTTGCTTGGATCGATTGACGACATCGTTTCTCCTCAGGACAATATCGATCTGGTCGCAGGCGAGGATTTCTTCTATCTCGACGTGCCTCAGTCCGGCCATGTGGATGTTATTACGGCCGACGACACCCCCGTGGGCCGCCGGCGGCGCAGGGTCATTGCCACGGCTGCCACCGCATCGCGCGAGCAACTCGATCGCCTGTCGATTCTGCCTAGTGATCACGGATTGCCCAAACCGGACGAATCGGTCACTGATGTCGTGTTTGTCATTCACGGCATTCGCGACGAGGGGTTCTGGACCCAGAAAATCGCTCGCCGGGTGGTCGCATTGGCGCGCGAACGAAACCGGCAACGTGACCGCGGACGGGCGATGGCGATGCTATCGCAGAAGAGGATCGTCAAAACCGAGACGTCCACATACGGCTATTTCGCGATGCTGCCGTTTCTCTTGCCGAACGTGCGTAAGCGCCGTGTCGAATGGTTAATGGATCGCTACGCGGAGAACAAGGCGCTTTATCCAAAGGCGGATTTTTCCTACGTCGGACATAGCCACGGAACTTACATGCTTGCCAAGGCGCTGGAGACCTATCCGAGCGTACGCTTCAAGAACATCGCATTTGCGGGTAGCGTGGTTCGGACGGACTACGATTGGGCGCGGTTGATCAGATCTGGTCGTGTAGAGCGCGTGCTGAACTTCGTGGCTACGGCTGACTGGGTCGTGGCCATCTTTCCTCGCACCTTTCAAGTCCTCCGTTGGCAGGATCTCGGCAGCGCCGGCCATGACGGATTTTTGGAGATGGATAACAGCGGTGGTCTATTCCAGTCGGAGTTTGTACGAGGCTGTCATTCTGCCGCGCTAGACGAAAAGAATTGGCGAAGTATCGCGCGCTTTGTGTTGGACGGTACACAACCTCAAAGGGAGGCGCTGGCGATGAGACGTTTCTGGCCGATAGCCTTGGCTGGGCGCGTTGCACCGATCCTGGTTCTCGGAGGTGTGTGTTTGGTCGCTTTTGTTGGAATGAATATTCTCGGGCCCGTCACAGGAATCTGGAATCAATCGGGCCGTGTGGTCGCATTTGCATTGTACGTATTTTTTCTCTGGAAAGTCCTAACGTGGCTTTAACCAAGATAAAACTCAATGAATCCAGTGTCACTGGTTGTTCGGCTAGTGTGGAAAATTGTCCAGCCAATTATTGGAACCTTCGTTCTCGCCGACGGAACCTGAAGCGGTGGGAATACTATAATAAACGGCTACGATAATGATAATTTATTTATCCAGGCTCGGTTCGATGTCTTGGTAAATCAGTTTCGCCTATTAACACTTCTTTATTTGGTTCACATGTGGATCAATTTGACGGGATGGAAAAATCGTCGTGGTGCTGACTGTACTTACATTGAGCTTTGACGCATGTGCTTACCAGAGGGGAGAAACGCATGAGTGTGCAACCTATAGTGGCTAAGGAGGGGGAGGTACACCACACGAGGAAAATTCGGTATTGGCTGACATTTTTGGCATTCTGTGCTGCGGCTGCAGTGCTGGCAGTGATACAGGGCTGTAGTCCATTCACCGGCTGGATAGCCAATAAAGTTTATCCTGATCTCGTGGAGCCGCAAGAGACGGAGGCTCCATCGACGTTTTCCGTCTATCTCCCGTCCAGCGCAACCGAAGCCGTTCTCGGTGGGAGTGGCCGGGGATTGAACTGTTCGATTCCGCCACTCGCTGGCCCGGCCTTCGAACGCGAAAAGGATCATGCTCCTGTTAGCCTACGCTTCCGCCAAGCCTGCGTCATGCACGACTTCTGCTACCGCCACGGCTATGCCACTTATGGCTATTCGCAGGCTGACTGCGACACTATGCTGCAGGAATCCGCCTATCGCTTGTGTCGACAAATCAATGACCCGAATAAGTCAAAGGTCTCCGAATCCAGCCAGGCGAGCGACGACGCCTTTGCCGACTGCGAAACGCAGGCCAAGAAGGTTTTGCTCGGTGTTGTGCTTGGGGGAGCCGGCTCCTATCAGCCCGCTGGGCGCTCTACCTACTTCGAGTACGATCCTATGCCGGCACGCGCCGATAACTATGTGGTTGGCCGAGCCGTCCCGCAGAGTATGAACGCCCCGACTGTCGAAGACCTTGGCATTCGCACGTTCTTCATCAAGCGAAATATGGTGGAAGTGAAGGCGCTGGTTACGAGCCGGTCGGAGGCGACTACGCTGAAGGGCCAAGGCACTGCGCCTGTGCCGTTTCCAGAACGACGGATCGCTACGCCGCCGGTCTTGTTGGATGTCAAGGGCTTTCCAAGCCTCGTCTCGTTGGCGAGAGACTCCTTTGGTGATACCAGTCTCAAGGCATTTTCCTTTGACGATATGCAGAATGGTCCGCGCGACTGTTGGGATGGAGATGCAGGTCGCTGCAAAAGCGCATCGGACACCTCCGTGCACAAACTCGCAAACGTCGACGGCAAGGCCATTCTGGTATCACTAGACCACCGGGGCTCCCTTGCAAACGGGGAAAAGGGGATAGCGGTCACGATCGTGCAGCGGAACCTGGGTGGGCAATTGAAGATGCTGGACTATGCCCTGAACGGCACATTGCCGATGTACAACACTTATCGTTTCCTGTCGCACGATCTGCTGCTTGAGAAGGACTGGCTTGGTCAAGCCACACACGTCTGGACTTTGGCACGGGGCGTAGGTATCGATCGCTCCGGTTCGCACTACATGAACGACAAGACCGGCAGCGACTATCAGATGCGTCTGGTGGTGGCGCGTCAGGCCCTGGGCAACGACGGTACTGGCAAGACCGTCCGGTTCTCGCTCGACGCCAAGGAAACTGACGAACCGCTCTCGCTCGTTCGCCTGGGGCACGAGGCGGGCACGGCACTAATTGGACTGAGCTGGGACGAGGTCGACCTGACTCGGGTGGAGAATGGAAAGACACCGGAAAACCCGCCACAACTGAAGGTATGGAGAATGCCGCTTTCTGGGGCGGCACCACACCCGAAGCCTGAGGTACTCCCTCTTCTGGTCTCCGCAGAGGAGGGGTTCGTTGACATGGCGCCCATCGTCGCTCGCGTCAGCGGAAAAGATGCGGCGCTCCTCATTCTTGCCAAAGTGAGTGATGGCCTCGAGGCGTCGAAAACAGGCAAGGGGCAATTCGGTGTACCAGAGCCGGTGACCGGTCTTACGGTCAGATTCCAGATCGATGGGCTGGAGAGCCATTCGGGCTCAGCACTGCAAATGCGGCCGTGGATACGACTAAGTTGCGCGCTCGATCTGAGCGAGCAACTGAACGCAGCGACGAACATCAGACAACGTGCCTATCGGTCAATTGGTGAGAACCCCGACACGTATGAAAGTGACCGGTCCCACAATGTTTATAAAAGAGTTAGGGAGATTGGAATGAAAGATCTCGCAAACCGATGGAAGATGAGCCAGTTGATCGCCTCCGAGCAACCACTAAATGGGCCAGATACCGCATTGGCGCTAACACTCGTCTTTAACGGCTTTCCTGACCAGTCGTTCCAGGTGCTACTGCGCAACTCGCAAGCGGGGCTGGAGCACATCAAGACCATCTCTGGCGGCAGATTTCTTAGAAGTTGCGCCGTCGAAGGGGCATAGGGAGAGCGGTGTGCAGGGTCTGCGGAGATCGGCTCGCTTTAACCGGATCCACGAGCTATTGATCCTTGTATAAATGATGACATCACCACAACTCGGCCTGCTTCCAGCACGCGGCAATGATGCTAGCGCGTTGCTGTGCGCTGCGCAGCCGATTGCGGGCGGTCGTTTTGAGTTCGGTGAGCGAG
>NZ_JBFTLX010000357.1:0-5484 GCF_056396665.1 Cupriavidus sp. 05T313
AGCCAAGGCCGGCGTGCTGCTCGTGGGGATGCGCATCCCGCCCAACTACGGGCCGGACTACACCGAGCGATTCTTCTCGCTCTACCCCAGGCTGGCCGGCGAATACAAGGYCCGGCTGGTGCCTTTCCTGCTGGAGCGGGTCGTCGCCAGGCCAGAGTGGTTCCAGGCTGACCGCATTCATCCCACGGCACAAGCGCAGGGCACGCTGCTCGACACAGTCTGGCCGCAGCTCGAGCCACTGCTGAAGGCACCGGCAGCCCGGACCGCGGGGCGCTGAGCCCTTGCGGCGCGGATCATGAAAAAGGCGCCCGGAGGCGCCTTTTTCATGTTTGCGGGCTGTGCTTACTGCGCGCCGGCACCGCTGGCGGCACCCGCTTCCGTCGTGGTGGCGGGCTTGAGCAGCTTCACCTTGGCGCGGTCCTTCAGGCTCTCATAGAAGGCCTCCAGCTGGCTCTGGCCAACCATCTGCCCCAGTTGCTGGGCCTCGCCCTGGCGTTGCGCGGCATCGGCCTGCGCAGGCTGGCTGACCTTGCCGATGCGATAGATGGCGTAGCCGGCGGCACCAAGGTCCACGCCCACGAACGCGGGCAGCTTGGCGGTATCGGCCCGCATCACGGCTTCGACCGCCTTCGGCGGCAGGCCATCGGCCTTGGCGCGAGAGACCGTTACCGGCGCGCCGAAGCCGTCGGCGCCGCCGCTCTTCTTCAACGCCTCGAGACGCTCCGCACCCGCCTTCACGGCGAGCTCGGCCGCCTGCTGGGCGATATAGCCTTCGCGCACCTTGGCCTGCACGTCTTCGAACTTGCGCACCGTGGCCGGGCGATATTCGACGATACGTGCCGCCACCAGCGTGGTCGGGCCCACCTGCACGGCTTCGGTATTGCGCTTGTTCTTGACGGAATCGTCGCCGAACAGGGCCTTGAGCAGCTTCTCATTGTTGAGCGGGCTTTGCGCACCCAGCGCCGGGTTGGGCTGGCGGGTCACGTTGTCGGCGCTCTGGATGGCCAGCTTGAACTTGTCGGCAGCAGGCTTGAGGCTGTCGGACTGTTCGTAGACCGTGTTGCCGAACGAATCAGCCAGTTCGGTGTACTTCTTGGCGGCGAGCTGCTTGCGCAATTCGGCTTCCAGTTCGGTACGGACCTGGTCGAGCGGCTTGGTTTCGGCAGCCTTGATGCCGGTGAGCTTGATGATGTGGTAGCCGTAATCGGTCTCCACCACGTCGCTGATCTGGCCATCCTTGAGCGCATACATCGCATCCTCGAACGGCTTGACCAGTGCGCCGCGGCCCATGAAGCCGAGGTCGCCGCCCTTCTCCGCAGAGCCCGGATCCTGCGATTGCTTGCGGGCCACATCGGCAAACGTTTCGGGATGCTTGCGCAGGTCCTCGAGCAGCTTGGTGGCCTTTTCCTTGGCTGCCTGGCGATCCGCCGCCGGGGCATCCTTGGGCGAGCCGATCAGGATATGGCTGGCGCGGCGCTGCTCTTCCGTGCGGAAGCGCGCGATGTTGCTGTCGTAGTAGGACTTGAGCTCTTCGGGCGTCACCGGCGTCGATGCCGCCAGCGCGTCGGCCGACAGCACCAGGTATTCGACCTTGGCCTGCTCGGGCACCGAGAACTGCGCCTTGTGGCTGTCGTAGTACGCCTTCAGCGCGGCTTCGTCGGGATTGACCTTGGCGGCGAATTCGGCCGGCTTGAGCTGCAGCGCCTGCACCTCGCGCTGCTGGTCGCGAATGGCGATCAGCCGGTCGAGCAAGGACTTCGGCACGAAGGCGGTGGCAGCGATGGAAGTGCCGAGCTGCTGGGTGGCGAGATCGAAACGCATGCGCGCATCGAACTGCTCCGGCGTCATGCCTTGCTGGGCGAGCAGGTCAACATAGGCCTTGTCGTCGATCGTGCCGTCCTTCTTCTTCGGCAGCTGGGCGATGGCGGGAATGCTGCTGATGGTCTCGAACAGGCGTTCGTTGGACACCGTGAGGTGCTTGTTGGCCACCTCATTGGCCACCACGCGCTGCAGGATCAGCTGGTCGAGCACCTGCTGGCGCGCCAGCGCGCCTTCGAATTGGCGCGGATCGTAGTTCGCGCCGAGCATCTGGCGCATGCGCTCGCTCTGGTCACGCACCACGTTATCCACTTCCTGCGCCGTAATGGCGCGGCCATCGACCTTGGCAAGATCGTGCGAGCTGTCCATGAAACGCGAGTAGCTCTCCACGCCGAAGAACACGAACGACGGGAAGACAAGCACCAGCAGCAGCAAAAGCATCAAGCGCCGGTTGTTGCGTACGAAATCAAGCATGCTGACTCAGGAAAAGGGTTGGTACCGAACGGCAAACTCCGGGATTCTATCAGGAGCGGCAAGCTTCACGCGATTTGGCGGCCGGTGCGGCCTCGCCGGGCAACGCCCGATGGCATCCGGCTCGGACAGGAAACCTGCGATATCGCGTACCGTCCCCTCGCGCCAGCAGTGGYTCGGCGGTGCAAAACACCGCCAGATACGCGATCAGGGCCCGCACCCTTGCCGGCCCTCAGGAAAGAGGGGGGAAGACGCGCCGAATGCAGAAAGCGCAAAAAGCAAAACGGGCCGCTAAGGGCCCGTTTTGCTGACTGCGTATTTGGCGGAGTGGACGGGACTCGAACCCGCGACCCCCGGCGTGACAGGCCGGTATTCTAACCAACTGAACTACCACTCCTGTATCGGTGCGGCAGCACGCGTCATCTGTGTGGATTGTCTTGCGGCAGGAGCGTGGTGGGTGCTGAGGGGCTCGAACCCCCGACCTACGCCTTGTAAGGGCGCCGCTCTACCAACTGAGCTAAGCACCCGCTCGTACCGCAGCCGCACTGCATGCTGCAAGCATCGCCGCGCACATATCAGAGTAATTACTGCTGTTTGCGTTGCGAGGGCGCAAGTGTAATACAGCCCCTGGCATTTTGCCAAGTATTCTTCGCGGACATTTTGAGAAACGCAAAAAGCACCCGCTGCCTGCACGCCTGCGGCGCCGAACAATGTGAGGCGAAATAGAAAAACGCCGCGGGGAAAAGCCCGCGGCGTTTTCAAAAGCGGCCTGCTTTGGCAACGCCCGGCCCGGATCGCAGGATCCGGGCAGCGCCATCGCCGGCGTCAGTGATGAATCATCTCGACCTTGGCAGCACCCTTGTCCGCCACATCGGCGGGCTTGGCCACTTCCTCCGGCAGAGGCTCGGGCTTGCGCTCGAGCGCGAGTTCCAGGACCTTGTCGATCCAGCGCACCGGGACGATCTCGATGGCGTTCTTGACGTTGTCCGGGATCTCCGCGAGATCCTTCACGTTTTCCTCGGGGATCAGCACCAGCTTGATACCGCCGCGATGGGCCGCAAGCAGTTTCTCCTTGAGGCCGCCGATCGGCAGGACTTCACCGCGCAACGTGATTTCCCCGGTCATGGCCACGTCGGCGCGCACCGGGATACCCGTGAGCACCGACACCAGCGCCGTGGTCATCGCACCGCCGGCCGAAGGACCATCCTTGGGGGTGGCGCCTTCGGGCACGTGGATGTGGATATCGCGCTTCTCGAACATCTCGTCCGTAATGCCCAGACGACGTGCCCGCGAGCGCACCACCGAACGTGCGGCCTCGACCGATTCCTTCATCACGTCGCCCAGCGAACCGGTGCGGGTGATGTTGCCCTTGCCCGGCATGATCGCGGCTTCGATGGTCAGCAGATCGCCGCCCACTTCCGTCCACGCCAGACCGGTCACCTGGCCTACCTGGTTTTCCTTGCCGGCCAGGCCGAAGTCGTACTTGCGCACGCCAAGGAATTTATCCAGGTTCTCCGATGCCACCTTGACCGTGCCCGTTTCCTTCTTGAGCAGCAGCAGCTTGACCACCTTGCGGGCGATCTTCGACACTTCACGCTCGAGCGAGCGGACGCCCGCTTCACGCGTGTAGTAGCGAATGATGTCGCGCAGGGCGTCTTCGCTCACTTCCATCTCGCCTGCCTTCAGACCATTGTTCTTGATCTGCTTGGGCAGCAGGTAGCGCTGGGCGATGTTGACCTTCTCTTCCTCGGTGTAACCCGACAGGCGGATCACTTCCATCCGGTCCAGCAGCGGAGGCGGAATGTTGAGCGAGTTCGAGGTCGCCACGAACATCACATCGGACAGGTCGAAATCGACCTCGATGTAATGGTCCTGGAAGGTGTGGTTCTGTTCCGGGTCCAGCACCTCGAGCAATGCCGACGAAGGATCGCCGCGGAAATCCATGCCCATCTTGTCGATTTCATCGAGCAGGAAGAGCGGATTGCGCACGCCGACCTTGGCCAGGCTTTGCAGGATCTTGCCGGGCATCGAGCCGATGTACGTGCGGCGGTGGCCGCGGATCTCGGCCTCGTCACGCACGCCGCCCAGTGCCATGCGCACGAACTTGCGGTTCGTCGCGCGCGCCACCGACTGGCCGAGCGAGGTCTTGCCCACGCCGGGGGGGCCCACCAGGCACAGGATCGGCGCCTTCACCTTGTCCACGCGCTGTTGCACCGCGAGATACTCGAGAATGCGTTCCTTGACCTTCTCGAGACCGTAGTGGTCTTCATCCAGCACGCGCTCGGCGTTGGTCAGGTCGTTGTTGACCTTGCTCTTCTTGCGCCACGGCAGGTTGACCAGCGTGTCGATGTAGTTGCGCACGACAGTGGCTTCGGCCGACATCGGCGACATCAGCTTGAGCTTCTTGAATTCGGCGTCGGCCTTCTTCTTGGCTTCCTTCGGCATGCGCGCGGCCTTGATGCGCTTGTCGAGTTCTTCCAGGTCGGCACCCTCTTCGCCTTCGCCCAGTTCCTTCTGGATGGCCTTGACCTGCTCGTTGAGGTAGTACTCGCGCTGGCTCTTCTCCATCTGGCGCTTGACGCGGCCACGGATGCGCTTTTCCACCTGCAGGATGTCGATCTCGCCCTCGAGCTGCGACAGCAGGCTCTCCAGGCGCTCGGTGACATTCACCATCTCCAGGATCTTCTGCTTCTGCTCGAGCTTGATCGGCAGATGCGCGGCGATGGTGTCGGCCAGGCGACCCGGCTCGTCGATGCCCGACAGCGAGGTCAGGATCTCGGGCGGGATCTTCTTGTTCAGCTTCACGTACTGGTCGAACTGCGACACGATGGCGCGGCGCAGCGCCTCCGTCTCGGCGGTCTCGACCGGACCCGGCGGCACGGGCACGGCTTCGCACATGAAGTGCGACTCGTCTTCGCTCACTTCGCGGATATTCGCGCGCTGCGTGCCTTCCACCAGCACCTTGACGGTGCCGTCGGGCAGCTTGAGCATTTGCAGGATGTTGGCGATGCAGCCTACCTCGTAGAGGTCGTCGGCGGTCGGCTCATCCTTGGCCGCCGTTTTCTGGGCCACAAGCATGATGCTTTTGCCCGCCTCCATCGCAGTTTCCAGCGCCTTGATGGACTTCGGACGTCCCACGAACAGTGGGATCACCATGTGCGGAAACACCACCACGTCGCGCAGGGGCAACAGTGG
>NZ_JBFTLX010000358.1:0-5479 GCF_056396665.1 Cupriavidus sp. 05T313
ACCCAGACCAGCGTGATCAGGATGTCGATCGGCCATTCGAGTTCGGCGTATTCCTTCGAGCTGGTGAAGCCCATCGGCAGCGTGATGGCCGCGGCAACGATCACCAGTTGCCAGCCCCAGAACGTGAACGCGGCCAGCGGGCCGCAGAACAGCCGTGCCTGGCAGGTACGCTGCACGATGTAGTAGGAGGTGGCAAACAGCGCGCTGCCGCCAAACGCGAAAATGACGGCATTGGTATGCAGCGGACGCAGGCGCCCGAAGGACAGCCATGGCGTGTTGAAGTTAAGCTCCGGCCAGATCAGCTGTGCTGCGAGCAGCACGCCGACGGCCATACCGACGATCCCCCAGACTACCGTCATGACGGCAAATTGCCGCACGACGCCGTAATTGAAGGTGTCGGCGCGAGAATACGCGGCGGTGACAGCCATTCAGACCCCCAGATTGGATAAATATGAATTGATGTTGTGACTGTAGGAAAACCGCGCTCCGGGCGTCTTGATCTGTATCAAGCGCACGGGAAAGCATGGGAACTAAGGCGCAACGGCGTCTCGCATCCGCACGCATGCGCGTCGCGCGTGGGCGAGGACAGCCATTCTTGCCGCGGCAAGCGGCGGCGAAAAAGGGGGATCTCCATGCGGGGCGGAGCGCGGCCGCGATGGATCAGGGCTTGTCGTTATCGAGCAGGATGGCCTCGCCGGGCCGGTCGAGGTCGTCATATTGCCCGGCATGCAGCGCCCACCAAAGCGCGCCGGCGATCACGGCCACCAGCACCAGGCTCATCGGCACCAGCAGGTAGAGCATGTCCATGTGTCAGTCTCCGGGCTTGCCCGAGCGCAGCAGGCGCCAGGCGTTGGCCACCACCAGCAGCGACGACACCGACATGCCGATGCCCGCCATCCAGGCGGTGACATAGCCGGTCGCAGCCAGCGGGATGGCGATCACGTTGTAGGCAAAGGCCCAGCCGAGATTCTGGCGCACCACGCGGCGGGTGCGGCGAGCCATCTCCAGCGCGTTCGCGATCTCGGCCACACGGCCATGGGTCAGCACGGCATCGGCGCCGGCCTGCGCCAGCGGGGCGCCGCTGCCGATGGCGATCGAAACCTGCGCCTGCGCCAGTACCGGCGCATCGTTGATGCCGTCGCCCACCGCCAGCACAACCGCACCGGCACGCTGCAGGTTCGCCACATACTCGCGCTTGCCTTCGGGCGTGACGCCGCCCTCGCGGCGCGCGATCTGGAAATGATCGGCCCACCAGCCGACCGTGGCCGGCGTGTCGCCTGACACCAGGTGGCAGGTCACGCCGAGCGCACGCAATGCAGCAAGCAATCGCGCCGACTGCGCGCGTTCAATGTCGGCGAGCACGAACACAGCCTGCGCGCCCTTCGCACTACCCAGCCACACCAGGGTGGCGCCGCTGCGCTCGCTGGCTGCCAGCGCGGTGGAGATACCTTCACGGTCCGTGCTTGCGCTCGTGCCCAGCGCGGTAACAAACTCGCGCCGGCCCAAGCGGTAACGCTGCCCGTCCACTTCAGCCTCCAGGCCCTGCCCCGGTACATTGCGCATGGCACTGACGGCGTGCGCGCCGCAGGCGAGTCCCTGAGCCTGCGCTGCCTCGACGATGCCCCGCGCGATGGGATGCTCGCCGGAACGTTCCATGGCCGCGGCCAGTTGCAGGCTGGCATCGGCGCTGGCGTCGCCCAGGGCCAGGATTTCGGTCAGCGCGAAACGGCCTTCCGTGAGCGTGCCCGTCTTGTCGAGCATCACGTCGGTAACGGCAGCGAGCGTTTCCAGCGCGTGACCGCGCGTCAGCAGCAGCCCGCGGCGCGAAAGCGCCGCCCCGGCGGCGGCCAGCGCGGCGGGCGTGGCCAGCGAGAGCGCGCACGGGCAGCTGACCACCAGCACCGCCACCGTCACCAGCAGCGCGCGCGACGGGTCGATCCAGGCCCACCAGACCGCCCCGGCAAGGGCGGCAAGCACCAGCAATATGCCGACGAACCATCCGGCAACACGGTCGGCCACTGTGGCCAGGCGCGGCTTCTCCGCCAGCGCGCGGTCCAGTACGGCGACGATCTCGGCCAGCCGGGTCGCCGCGCCTACCTTCGACACGCGCAGCTCAAGCGGACTGGTGGTATTGAAGCAACCCGCCAATACCGGATCGCCGATACCACGCGGCACCGGACGGCTCTCGCCGGTCAGCATGGATTCGTCCAGCTCACTGGCGCCAGCAACAACGGTCGCATCGGCCGGAACCACCTCGCCAGCCTTGACGCGGATCAGGTCACCTGCACGCAAGCGCGCCACCGGCACCCGCTCGCCCGCCCCGCCTTCGGCCCGCAGGCGTTCGCAGGTGGCAGGCAACTGCCGTGCGAGCATCTCGGCGCCGCTGCGCGATGCCTGGCGCACGCGCAGTTCCAGGTATCGCGCCAGCAGCAGGAATGCGACGAACATGGTGACCGAGTCGAAGTAGACCTCGCCAGTGCCGCGCAGCGTGGCCACCGTACTGGCAAGGAAGCCCGCGCCGACGCCGATCGCCACGGGCACGTCCATGCCCAGATGGCGCTGCCTCAGGCTGCGCCATGCCCCGGCGAAGATTGGCGAAGCCGAGTACAGCACCACGGGCAAGGTCAGCACCAGGCTGGCCCAGCGCATCAACTGCAACTGGCCGGGATCGATGGTGGCTTCATGGGTGTAGATAGGCCATGCGTACATCATCACCTGCATCATGCCCAGCATGGCTACCGCCATGCGCATCAGCAGGCCACGGCGTGCGTGGCGATCCTGCCGGTCGGAGCGTGAGACCTCGAACGGCCACGCCAGGTAGCCGATGCCGGCCAGTGCCGCGAGCAAGGCGGAAACCGGCTGCTCGGCGGCGCGCCAGCGCACCACCACGCGGCGGGTCGCCACATTGGCAATCACCGATTCCACGCCAGGCAGGCTGCCGAGGTGCTGCTCGATCAGCCAGGCACAGGCCGCGCAACGGATGTTCTCCGGCGCCAGCGTGATCTCGGCACGGCGTTCGTCGAGCGGGCGCACGAACTGCGTCCGCAATTCCTCGGTGTCGTAGGCGGCCCACACGGGCTCGGCCTCGCGCCGCGCCGCCTCGTCGATGGGGCGGGCAAAACGGGCTTGGTCGCCATAAAGATGCCCGAACCCGGCGGCGTGCAGGGTCTGCGCCAAGGCCTGGCAGCCGCCGCAGCAGAAGGATTGGTCCTTGCCGTCGATGCTGGCACGCAGGGAGGGCTCGGCGGCTGAAAGCGGCTGTCCACAGTGAAAGCAGCCTTCCTGCACGACGGCCGTCGGCGCGCCGCTTGCGCGTGCAAGCGGCGAATTGGGCAGATCGGGCAGGGAATAAGCAGGAGAAGGCGGCATCGGGGCTCTTTTTTACCAACTGCATGGTAAGAGCCCAGGCTGCAAGCCGCCTTGATACAGATCAAGCGTGCGGTGGGATGGCCGCCTCAGGTCAGCGAGGTGTCGACAGTACGGCGCGGCGCTTCGAGATATTCGCGCGACTGCATCTCGATAATGCGCGAGACCGTGCGGCTGAACTCATTGGCCATCTGACCTTCCGTATAAAGCTCATCGGCAGGCACTTCCGCGGAGATCAGCAGCTTTACCTTGTGATCATAGAAGACGTCGATCAGCCAGGTGAAACGCCGTGCTTCCGAGGACATGCGCGGCGTCATCTTCGGCACATCGGAGAGAATCACCGTGTGGAACTCGGTGGCCAGTTCGAGATAGTCGTTCTGCGAGCGCGGGCCGCCGCACAGCGTATTGAAATCGAACCAGACCGCCCCGCCCGCCTTGCGCAGCGCACGCAGTTCGCGATGCTCGATATGCAGGATGGGCGACTCGTCGGCCACACCGGCAATGCTGGTGAATGCGTGACGCAGCGCCGAACTGGCTTCGGGCCCCAGCGGCGTGTGATAGGCATCGACCTGTTCCAGCGCACGCTTGCGATAGTCGATGCCGGCATCCACGTTGAGCACATCGAGCTTCTGTTGCAGCAGTGCGATTGCCGGCAGCACACGGTCACGGTGCAGCCCGTCCGGATACAGCAGGTCGGGCCGGTAGTTGGAGGTCATCACGAACTGCACGCCGTTCTCGAACAGCTGCTGCAGCAGGCGGTGCAGGATCATCGCGTCGGCCACATCGCTGACGTGGAATTCGTCGAAGCAGATCAGGCGGAAACGCCGTGCAATCCGCTTGGCCAGTTCGTCCAGCGGGTCCGGGCGGCCACGCAGCTCTTCCAACTGGCGGTGGACCTCGCGCATGAATTCGTGGAAGTGCAGCCGCGTCTTGCGCACCACCGGCACGCAGGTATAGAAGCTGTCCATCAGGAAGGACTTGCCGCGCCCCACCCCACCCCACAGGTAGACGCCCTTGGGCACGTCCGGGTGCACCAGCAGCTTCTTCAGCGTGCTGTTGCGCCGGCTCTTGTACGCCACCCACTCGTCGTAGCACTGCTGCAGCCGGTCGACGGCGCGCAGCTGCGCCTCGTCGGAGGTGTAGCCACGTTGCTTCAGTTCCTGCTCGTAGTACTCACGGACGTTCATGCTGACTGCTTGCGCTGGATGCCGGGAGGCTCCGGCTTGAATGAGGATCGGGACGCCTGACAAGGCAAATAGCCCCTGTCGCCCCGAAAGCGAAAACGGCGCGCCGCTGGAGCGGCGCGCCGGTACTCAACAATACGAAGGCTTGTGCCTTACATATTGAGCTGGCGCTTGTCCACGGCGAGTGCGGCTTCGCGCATGACTTCCGACATCGACGGATGCGGATGGCAGGTGCGGCCGATATCTTCGCTGGCGGCCTTGAACTCCATCGCCACCACGGCTTCGGCGATCAGGTCCGACGCGTTCGCGGCAACCACATGCACGCCCAGGATCTCATCGGTCTTGGCATCGGCCAGCATTTTGACGAAGCCATCCGAATGACCCATGCCCAGCGCACGGCCGTTGGCCATGAACGGGAACTGGCCGGACTTGTACTCGCGGCCCTCGGCCTTGAGCTGCTGCTCGGTCTTGCCCACCCATGCGATTTCCGGGAAGGTGTAGATCACCCACGGAATGCAGTTGTAGTCGATGTGCGGCTTCTGGCCGGCGATGCGCTCGGCAACCGCCACGCCTTCGTCCTCGGCCTTGTGCGCGAGCATCGGGCCACGCACCACGTCACCGATGGCCCACAGGCCCGGCACCTTGGTGGCGCAGTGGTCGTCCACCTCGATAAAGCCGCGCTGGTCGGCAGCCAGGCCGATGGCGTCCAAACCGAGGTTATCGGTGTTGGGCACGCGGCCGACCGACACGATCAGGCGATCGACTTCCAGCGTCTGAGCAGCGCCGTCCTTGTCGGTGTAGCTGACAGTGACGTTGTCCTTGCCGGTCTTGACTTCCTTGACCGTCACGCCCAGGCTGAACTTCAGGCCCTGCTTGGTCAGCAGCTTCTGCGCTTCCTTCGCCACGCCTTCGTCGGCGGCGCCCAGGAA
>NZ_JBFTLX010000359.1:0-5422 GCF_056396665.1 Cupriavidus sp. 05T313
TCGTCAAGGAGTCCGGCGTACCCTATGAAGAAGTCGATGCACTCGCCAAAATCTATTGCAAGGGTGAGCGTGTCATCGTGACCTGGGGCATGGGCTTGACGCAGCACAAGAACTCCGTCGCCACAATTCACATGCTGTCCAATCTGATGATGATGCGGGGAAACATCGGGCGGGAGGGGGCGGGACTGCTGCCCGTTCGCGGACACTCGAATGTCCAGGGTGACCGGACGATGGGCATCGAAGAGCAGCCTGAGCCAGCATTCCTGGACCGGCTCAAGGAAGTGTTTGGCTTCGAACCGCCTCGCCATCACGGCATGGATGTGGTTGCGACCGTCGACGGCATGCTTGATGGCACGGTTAAGGTCTTTATCGGCCTGGGCGGCAATTTCGCGATGGCAACGCCAGATACGCCTCGCACCTGGGAAGGGCTTCGCGCGTGCGACCTGACGGTGCAAATTGCCACGAAGCTGAATCGCAGCCATCTCATTCATGGCAGGGATGCCCTGATCCTTCCGACCCTGGGGCGCACAGAAATCGACATGCAAGCCGGAGTCGCCCAGGGTGTGACCGTGGAAGACTCGGTCTGCATGGTCCATATCTCGTATGGCATCAACGAGCCGGCCTCGCCCAACCTGATGTCAGAGACCGCTATTGTGGCGAGAATCGCTGAGGCCACCCTCGGCGGCAGCAAAATTGAATGGCTCTGGTATGCCGAAGATTACGCCCGCATCCGGGACGCTATCGAGAAAGTCGTTGAAGGCTTCCATGATTACAACGCCCGTATCGCCGAACCGGGTGGCTTCCACCTCCGGGTTGCGTCTCGCGAGCGTGTCTGGAAGACGCCAAGCGGCACGGCGCAATTCGTAGTCCATGAAATCGAACAGGACACACCGATTCACCGGGCCCGCGCGAAGTACGGCGAGAAATTGATGGTTCTGATGACCACGCGCTCGCACGACCAGTACAACACCACCATCTACGGCCTCGACGACCGTTACCGCGGCGTCTTCGGCCAGCGTCGCGTGATTTTCGCGAATCGGGCGGACATTGACATGCTCGGCTTTGCGCCCGGCGAATTTGTCGACCTGATTGGCGTCTGGGATGACGGCATCTCGCGGCGCGCCGACCGGTTCCTCCTGGTTGAATACGACATTCCGCGCGGTTGCATGGGCGCTTACTACCCGGAAACCAATCCATTGGTTCCGCTTGACAGCTTTGCCGACGTAGCGCGTACCCCTACTTCGAAGTCGATACCGATTCTTCTCGAGCGCTCGGCTCCTGACGCCTAGCGGGGCGCCGGCGGCATCGAGAGTTGGCCACTCCCTTTCGAGGGGTCCGCCGACTCGCCTCGCGCCCGGGGGTTACTCAATCAGGTCGGAAGGTTATTTTTCATTTGAGCGGAGGCACCAAAATGCCAGTTAGTGATGTCCTGAATTTATCAAGGGCCCAGTTTGCCATGACGGCAATCTTCCACATACTGTGGCCGATCTTAACCATTAGCCTTTCAGCATTTCTTCTCGTCGTCGAGACGCTTTGGATCAAGACTGGCAACGTGGCGTATTACCGGCATGCACGGTTCTGGAGCAAGCTGCTGGTGCTGAACTTCGCAGTGGGTGTCGTGAGCGGGATTCCCATGGAGTTTCAGTTCGGGACAAACTGGGCGCCGTTCTCGCAGCATTCCGGGCAGTTCCTGGGGAACATCCTGGGGTTTGAGGGCGCCATGGCCTTCATGCTGGAGGCTGGGTTCGTCGGAGTGATGATGTTCGGGTGGGACCGTGTATCTCGCGGAACGCATCTGTTTGCGACCGGCATGGTCGCATTTGGCTCCACCCTCTCGGCTTTCTGGATCATGGTTGCCAACTCCTGGATGCAGACGCCGGCCGGTGTGACTGTGGTCGATGGAAAGGTTGTGGTTGCCGACTATCTGCGCGCGATCTTCAACCCGGACATGATCTGGGGCGTCACGCACATGTGGGTGGCCGCAATCGAGACCGGCCTGTTTGTGGTCGCCGGCATCTCCGCTTACTACTTGCTAAAGCGCCGGAATCCTGAGTTCTTTGCCCGCTCCTTCAAGCTCGCGCTATGGATCCTGGTGTTCGTTGCCCCGCTGCAGGTTTGGCTGGGCGACTCGAGCGGTGTCGACGTGTTCGAGACGCAACCTGCCAAGGGCGCGGCAATCGAAGGCCACTGGCACACGAATCCGTCGGGACAGGGCGCATCATGGTCACTATTGGCATGGCCGAATCAGGCCAAGCAGGAAAACGATTGGTCCATTGAAGTACCCGGCATGCTGAGTATCCTTGGCACCCATAGCCTGACGGGCAAGGTGACAGGCCTCGCCGATATCGCCCGCGAAGACCAACCCACCATGCTGCCGCTGCTTTACTACGCCTTCCGTGTGATGGCGGGAATCGGCTTCCTCTTTGTGGTACTGGCGTTCTGGACGGCATACGTTTTCCGCAAGACCCGAGGCAGGCTGAGCGCACTGCTTGAGAACCGGATGCTGCTGCTTGCCTGGGTGTTGTGCATTCCTCTGCCCTATATCGCGGTGGAGTGCGGGTGGATCGTCCGCGAAGTGGGTCGTCAACCCTGGATTGTCTACGGACTACTGAGGACCCGGGATGCGGTTTCGGCGGTTCCCGCAAGTGCAGTGTCAGGGAGCATGTTCATGTTCGCCGCATTCTATGTAGTGCTGTTCATTTCCTTCTTTGTCTTTGCGAAGAAGTGGCTGAAGAAGGGGCCGGATCTCACACTCATGCCGCCGGTAGAGCAGGTTCGTGCCGTCCCCGCCGCGCATTCTGGCTATTGATATGGCTTTGAAAGCAGGAAGCTGAAATCTTTACATAGAGGGAAAAAATGAATTCGTCTCCAACCTCCATGCTTACCATTGCGTGGTTCGGTCTTATTGGTTTATTTCTGATATTTTATGTCATTACCGATGGATTCGATCTCGGTGTCGGCATACTGAGTCTTTTCACGAAAAAGGAAGAGCACCGCGACTCCATTTTCGCTTCGATTGCCCACGTCTGGGATGCGAATGAAACGTGGTTGGTCGCACTCGGCGGTGCCCTCTTCGGGGCATTTCCAGGCGCATACGCGATGCTGCTGCAAAGCTTGTACGTGCCAATCATGGTGTTGATCGCGAGTCTCATTCTGCGCGGTGCGGCGATCGAATTTCGGCACGCGGCGCACCGCAAGCGCGGCTGGGACCTCATTTTTGGCATCGGCAGTTTGCTGGCGGCAGTTACCCAGGGTGTCATTCTCGGCAAGGTGATTACAGGCCTTGCACCCGGGATCGGTAGCGAGGGCTTCACCGTGGTTGCTGCTGTGGGCGTAACAGCAGGTTATGCGCTCCTTGGCGCAACGTACCTGGTCAAGAAGGTAAGTGGTCAGCTTGAGCAGATTGCCCGCCGCTACACCGTCATCAGCATGCTCCTCACAGCTGCCTCTGCCATCCTGTTGTCCGCCGGCACCATGCTGTTTAGCCCGATTGTCCAAGCGCGCTGGGCGCAACCTGGCGTATTTCATGTCCTTGTTGCACTGGCTACGCTTGCGATCCTGTCGTTTGTCTACATCGCTTATGCTCTGCGCGTAGGCAGTGTCCGGGGACCTTTCCGGGCATCGGTGCTGATTTTCATCGTTTCGTTCGCGGGCCTGGCGATCAGCCTGTTCCCGAGCCTTATCCCCGGCCAGCTCACCATCACGGCAGCAGCGTCGGAGAATCCCACGTTGGTGTTCATGCTGTTGGGGATTGGTACCGTCCTGCCCATCATGATTGGATACAACCTTTACCAGTACCACGTCTTCCGTGGGAAGGTCGTTGCCCACCACTAGCCCGGCGGAACCGGCATCAAGCCGCATGGCATGGCGCCATGCGGCTTCTGCCGCCAGAAAAGGGTGGCCGTAGAAGACCCCCTGTCGCTTGATTTCAACGTAAATCGGCTGGTTTGTGCAAATTAAAGGATGAGGATGGTGGAAGAGCGAAGGGATTCGTTGATGATTGTTCGAAATCGATTCGAAGGATTCATTGGTGTCGGGGAGCTGGTCGGCTTGATTCTGATCGGATTGGCCACAAGCTTCGCAATGGGGCATGAGGCGTGGAAGGTTGTGGAAATTGGGCAGGTAACGCTGACGGATCTGCTCCTTATGTTTCTCTATCTCGAGGTTCTGGCCATGGTGGCAAGATACCTGAAACTAGGGCAACTCCCGGTCCGCTTTCCGCTCTATATCGCCATGGTTTCGCTGGCCAGAGACCTGATACTCCGCTATAACGAGGCGACCGAGTTGCATCTGCTCGCATCCAGTCTGGGAATCGTATTGCTTGCCCTGGGTGTGCTCATCCTGCGCTTTGGCCAATCCAAGTACCCGAGTAGCGACGACACGGGACCGGAGGAGCCGATACGATAGACCCGAGAATCTCTTGGGCTATTGCCTGATGGTATCCGGTGGGGACGCGCTCGGTGCCAGTCAGGCGTTTGTTCGCTATCGTTCCGGCCATCCTGATGACTATAATGAAAGCCATGCCGAAGTGGCGGCGGATCAACTTCGCTCTTCCTCACGAGCTTGAGGAGATGGCAGCTTGAAACTATATGAGAAACTTGTTGCCGAGATCGAGGCCATGGTCTCGCATGGGGTACTCCTGCCGGGAGAAAAGATACCTTCCGTGAGGCAAACCAGCCTGCACCACCAGGTCAGCATGACGACGGTGATACGTGCCTATGTGCATCTGGAGAGCAAGGGCATTATTGAGAGTCGGCCCCAGTCCGGCTATTTTGTACGACGGCGCGCAGGCGAGCCGGTCGGCATGGAACTGCGAGCATCACAGCCGATTCCGATTTCCGCGGAGGTCGACGTTAGCAGGCTTGTGTTATCCACACTTAGGTCGATACGCGGGCACAACGCCGTTCCCTTTGGTTCTCCCTATCCCGATCCGTCCCTGTTTCCCTGGCGGCGCCTTAATCAATATGCAAGCACGATAGCGCGCCGGCATCCGCACTGGGATGTCATGGATGATTTGCCGCCCGGAAACACGCAATTGATAAGGCAAATTGCCCGGCGGCACCTGGAAAATGGACTTTCTGTCGACCCGAACGAGATAATTGTGACGGTCGGGGCAACCGAGGCTATTAACCTATGCCTGCAAGCGGTGGCGCAGCATGGGGACACTGTGGCCGTCGAGTCGCCGACGTTTTACGCAATGCTGCATGCGATAGAGCGCATGGGGATGAAGGCAATCGAGGTCGCGACCGATCCTCGCGAGGGCATCGATCTGGGTGCGCTTTCGAAGATAATCAGCGGACAGAAGATTGCCGCTTGCATGGTGATGCCAAATTTCCATAATCCTCTTGGCTTTCAGATGCCGGATGAGAAGAAGCGGGCGCTGGTAAAGCTACTTTCCGAACACGATATTCCAGTCATAGAG
>NZ_JBFTLX010000360.1:0-5391 GCF_056396665.1 Cupriavidus sp. 05T313
GCCGGCGCCGGCGCGGCGGCTGCCGCCGGCGCGGGAGCCGCTGCCGGCCGGCGCCGGCGCGGCGGCTGCCGCCGGCGCGGGAGCCGCTGCCGCGGGCGCGCCGCCCGCAGCCTCTAGCGCCAGTTGCTGAAGAACGGCGCAGATACGCGCCAGCGTTTCCGGATCGGGTTCCGTACCGTTACGGTAGGCGTTGAGCTGATCTTGCAACACGTCCTTGGTTTCCAGAAAAGTGTCGATGATGGTCCGGGACAACGCCAGTTCCCGCCGCCGCGTACGGTCGAGCAGGTTTTCCAGCAGGTGCGTGGTTTCGGTCAGGGCGGCGAAGCCGAAGGTAGCTGCGCCGCCCTTGATAGAGTGGGCTGCGCGAAAAATCGCATTCAGCTCTTCCGCATCGGGGGATTCGAGATCCAGCCCGAGCAGTAGCTGCTCCATTTCCACGAGGAGCTCTTCAGCCTCTTCGAAGAAGGTCTGGTAGAACTGTGTGATATCGATATCGACAGACATAACCGTCCTGGCTCACTGAAATTCGCTGCGAAGCCCGCTGCCTGCATGGCAAGCGGTCTTCATTGAACACTGCCCGGCTTGGCCGGGGCCGCGGCGGCGTTGCCCTGCGCAGTCGCCGCCGATGCGGCCGGCGCTGCGGGGGCGGAGGCGGCCGCCAGGCCTGCCTGCACTTCCTGGCCGGCTGCGCCGGCCTTTGCCGCCACCGAAACATCGGCGGCGCTGGCATTCTCTGCCTCGATCCGGGACTGCGCGCGCTGGTTCAGCACCACGATGCTGATGCGGCGGTTGACCGGTGCCATCTCGTCCTTCTTGTCGAGCGGCATGGTCGCGGCCAGGCCGATCACGCGCAGCACCTTGCCTTCGTTCATGCCGCCGGCGATCAACTCGCGCCGCGAGGCATTGGAGCGGTCGGAGGACAGTTCCCAGTTGCTGTACGTGCGTTCGCCGTTGGAGTAGTTGGCGGCGTCCGTATGGCCCGACAGGCTGACCTTGTTTGGCATTTCGTTGAGCACCGGGCCGATCTCGCGCAGGATGGTGCGCATATACGGCTCGACCGCGGCGCTGCCGGTGCGGAACATCGGCCGGTTCTGCGTGTCCAGGATCTGGATGCGCAGACCTTCGCTGGTGATGTCGAGCAGCAGTTGTGGGCGGAACTGGCGCAGCACCGGGTTATTCTCGATGATCTGCTCGAGCCGGTTCTTGAGCGCGCGCAGACGCTCGCTTTCCTGGCGCTCCTTGGCCTTCTGCACGGCATCGTCGGGGGTCTTCCTGACTTCCGCGTCCTGGCGGGTGATATCGAGGCCACCACCCGGGATCACGCTGGAGGACAGGCTGCTCTTGTTGCCGCCCGCAAGCGCCACCTTCAGCGGCGTGCGAAAGTACTCCGCCAACTGCTGCAGATCCTTGGGGGTCTGTGCCTTCAGCAACCAAAGCACCAGGAACAGCGCCATCATCGCGGTCATGAAGTCCGCGTACGCGATCTTCCATGAACCGCCATGATGCGCGGCAGCGCTTTTCTTGACGCGTTTGACGACTATGGGATGCGAACCGTGCTCACTGCTCATCGCTGCCGCTCCTCTACGTCAGGTAATGCTCTTGACTTCGCGGACGTGGTCGTCCAGCTCGAGGAAGGATGGACGCTCAGTCGAGTACAGCACCTTGCGGCCGAATTCCACGGCCACCAGCGGCGCATACCCGTTGAGCGAGGCGAGCAGCGTGACCTTGATGCACTCGTACATCTTCACGCTCTCGTCCACCTGGTGCTCGATACGCGCGGCCAGCGGCGAAACGAAACCATAGGCCAGCAAGATGCCGAGGAAGGTGCCGACCATTGCGTGCGCAATCAGCGCACCGAGTTCAGCCGGCGGCAGGTCCGCCGAGGCAAGGGCATGCACCACGCCCATCACGGCGGCGACGATGCCGAAGGCCGGCAGGCCGTCGCCGACGCGGTGCAGCGCGTGCGCCGGCACCTCGGCCTCGTGGCGGAAGGTCTCGATCTCGTGGTCCATCAGGGCCTCGATCTCGAAGGCATTCATATTGCCGTTGACCATCATGCGCAGGTAGTCGGTCAGGAACTCCATCATTCCCGGATCGGCGAGGATGCGCGGATACTGGCTGAACACGCTGCTGGCCGCCGGATCCGCGATTTCCTTTTCCAGGAACAGAATGCCTTCGCGGCGGGCCTTGGACAGCAGGACGTAAAGCAGCGCCATCACTTCCATGTACAGCGCCTTGCTGTACTTGCTGCTGCGGAACAGCGTCGGCAGCGCATGCATGGTGGCCTTGATTGCCTTGCCGTTGTTGGAGCTGATAAACGCGCCGACTGCCGCGCCACCGATGATGACAAGCTCTGCCGGTTGATAAAGCGCGCCCATATGGCCGCCGGTCATGGCGTATCCGCCAAGCACCGCCGCCATTACGACAACAAAGCCAATTACAACTAGCACGATTGATTCCCCGTCAGAAAAACACGCGTCAGGCACGCACAAGGGTCGCCCTCCGGGAGAAGCGGATTTACCGCTCGTCCCGGCAAGACTCACCAACCACGCAAACCGCCCTCGGACCCGAGACCCAGTGACCTGAAGGCCCAGTGATCTGGAGTCCTGAAGCCTTGCAGTCTTATGACTTAACGACGCAAGACGGCAAGACTTGAAGACTTATTGACCCGGCATCGATGATCTTCCAACGCGGGGACCGGCGATCCGGCGAATAAGCCTGGGTTTCCTCCCGAGTTCCCGCGAAGGCCTTGCCTGAGCGTTGGTAAGCTTGGCAGGCTGCCACGGGAATGCGCGTGGATGCTGGGTACTTCCGGCATCCGCGGCGCACGGCGACAGGATTCCCAACGGCAGCCCGGGCATGTGCCCGGACTATCCGCTTGGTAACGTCTCGTCCAAATCGCTTCAGTCAGGCAACAACTTGCGCGGGAGCGACGTTCTTCGAGAGCTTCTTCGCCTTGCCGGCACGTGAGGGCGGTCGGCACAGGCTGCAAACGAAATTCGCATGCGGCTCGTACGCGTGTGTAACGAACTGCCCGCCGCAGCACGTGCAGCTGGAAAGCTGCAGCATGTTGCTCTCGAAAAACCGTACTAACGTCCAGGCACGGGTGAAACTTAAGACAATTTCGCTTTCGAGCAGCGATACGTGCTCAAGATAGAGCCGATAGCTCGCCACCACGGCGCGGATGCCCACCGTCTCGCCTTGCTGGACCATGAACTGATAGGCCGAGAAGAACAGCGAGGAATGGATGTTTGGCAACCAGGTGGTGAACCAGTCGGTCGAGAAGGGGAGCATGCCCTTGGGCGGCGAGGCGCCGCGCAGCTCCTTGTAGAGGCGGATCAATCGATCGCGCGAGAGCGTGGTCTCGGCTTCGAGCACCTGCAGGCGCGCCCCCAGGCCGATCAGCTCGATGGCGAGCTGGGTCTGGTTGGCGTCCTGCAAGACGCTCTTGCGATTGGGAACCGGAGTGGCCGTGGTACTCCGGACTGACGGGGCCTGAAGGAGCGCGGTCAATTGAGCGACTCCACGGGCTGCCGTGCGAGCAGGATCGCAGCATGGATCTGCTGCATATCATGGCTCTTGGCCGTATGGGTGAGTGTCGACAGCAAGGCATGGTCGTCGAACCGGAAACGGCACAGGACCATGTTTGATGCTGCCAGTTTGACCAACTGGGCCGGTGTCAACTTGGCGAGAATGTCGGCAATTTCCTTGCTGACGCCAAGCCTGAACATGGCTTCCAGATGATTTTCTCGCACCAGGCGTTGCGCGAGCAGCAGATAGGCGAGATTGACCTCCCTGATCTCCTGGAGAACTTCACTGCTTTCCAATTTTTCCCCGCTACCAAAAACCCTTCGACCGCTTGTCCGGCGCTTACCCGCAGCCGAAGGCTGAAGGCGACCAGATCGTTTGAGTGCGTGTTCGACGGGTACTGCGTACGACTAAGGAACTGCGCTTGGTCAGACTTATCCGAAACGTTACAAGTGTTACAGAGTGTAAGTGTGACTGTGAGAGTTATATCGGCAATTCAACCGGACTGCCAATCCCCTCTAACGTTGGGGTACAGCAATGTCGCACGAAACATACATGGGAGACGAAGTTTGTAACAAGTCACGCCTTTGTAATGTGATTTGCATCAAAACTGTTACGCGTATGTAACAGATTAAAGACTCTAAATCTGCCTCTTGGATCACCCCAGCCAGAAGTGCACTAATCACATTCCACTATTGACGAAAGGGACGTCACTGCACTAGCACGCGGCGCAGCCATGCGGCGACCCTTGCTAGCAGGTCATTGGGCTCCTCGCTGAACAGGTGCGGACAGGTTTGCTCCACCTGCTCCATGACGCGCGCTGCCTCTTCGGCACTCACGGTGCCATAGTCCATGGCCAGCCCCACCACCGCTCGCAACTCTCCCAGYCGCGAGCGGGCAGTGCCCGCGATGCGTTCGGTCTGCACCATGTACATGAGGTCGTAGACCCGGCGCCGCAGGCTTTCCGCCACTCGCCACGCCGGCGTCTGCATCTGCTCCTCGAGCGCACGGATGTCCACCGCCGAGGTGGCCAGCTGCGACGCCAGGAGCTCGATGAAGGCCAGGTCGGCCCCCGCGTCCTCCAGGATCTGCCGGGACCAGTCACGGGCATGCGCAAGGCGTTCCTGCGGCGTCCATTCGTAGCGCGTCGCCAGGCCGTAGCCAAAGCGCTGCGCGTCGCGCATCAGGGTCGCCATGGCATTGGGCAGCTGTTTGTTGAACACACGCTTGGCCCATGCGTACTCCCCCCCCGACAGCAGCCGCGTAACGGCGCGCTCGGTCAGCGGGCCGTCATGCTGAAGCAGGCGCGCTCGCAGGAAATCGTCAAAGCTTGGCGGGCTGAATTCGCTGTCCAGCCCGGTGGAGAGCTTGACGAAATGTTCGAACTCGGAGCGCAGCTTGGCCGCGGCTTCCTCGGGAAGCGCCAGGGTGATGTCGGTAGTCATGATGTGCGATGCTGAGTGACGCTAACGGCGAGCCACCGCCGGCCCGAGGCCGGCGGCATAACCCTTGCGCTTGACGTCAGAAGGCGCTCCAGTCACCGTTGTCGGACGTGGCAAGCGCGGCGGGGCGGGCAGTGCGGGCCAGGACGGGCGTGCTCGCTTCACGACCTCCCTCACGGCCTCCCTCACGTCCCCCCTTGTCCACCGGCGCCGGCTCGGCGGCCTCGGTGACTTCCTGGCGGACGACATGCGTGGACGGTTCGGTCCGTGCCGGCCTGGCCGCGGCGATCACCTTGGGACGCGCTGCTTCGATGCGCGAGCCGGCAAAGGCATCCGCCTGCGCCAGACGGAAGCTGGCCACCGAGGTTTGCAGGCGCGTGGCCTGGTCTTCCAGCGAACCGGCGGCGGCGGCGGCCTGCTC
>NZ_JBFTLX010000361.1:0-5340 GCF_056396665.1 Cupriavidus sp. 05T313
GGTCATCGACATGGTCATCGACATCGCTGACATCGAAGCACCCACCGGCGATCTGATCGGCGAGATGGAGTACGAAACCTTCCTCGCTGAAGGTGACGCTGACTTTCCGGGCGTATGGCCGGAGGAGGAATGGGACGCGATCGCCTTGAACTACACATCCGGCACCACATCGGACCCGAAGGGCGTCGTACCAAGCCATCRGGGCGCCTACCTGATGAGCATGCTCCAACTCACGGATTGGGGCATGCCCCGTCGGCCGGTGTATCTGTGGACGCTTCCCCTGTTCCACGCAAATGGCTGGTGCTTCGCGTGGGCGATCACCGCCGCTGCCGGCACGCACGTCTGCCTGCGAAAGGTGACCGCGGCGAATATCTTTGGCGCCATCAAGCAGCATGACGTGGATCACTTCTGCGCAGCACCGATCGTATTGGCATCGCTCGCCAACTGTTCTGATGCTGAGCGTTGTCAACTGCAGCGTACTGTCCGAGTTAGAACGGCCGGCTCACCGCCGCCTGCAGCAGTGCTGAAGTCAGTGATCGAGATGGGGTTCGAAGTTGAACACGTCTACGGCATTACGGAAGCATCCGGCACCCCGGTGAGCAGCTTCATCAACCCGGCATGGAGCGATAAGCCGATGGATGAGAAAGCGCGCCTCATGGCTCGCCAGGGCAATCGGGCCTCCGGCTTGGAAGACCTTCGTGTTGCTGACCCAGTCACTTGCGAGCCTGTGCCCCGGGATGGCAAAACTCAAGGTGAGCTCTTGCTCCGCGGCAACATCGTGATGAAGGGCTACCTCAAGAATCCCGAGGCCACTGCCAGCGCATTCAATGGGGGCTGGTTCCACACAGGCGACGTCGCTGTGATGCATCCGGACGGCTATATCCAGATTACGGACCGCTCGAAGGACGTCATCATCTCTGGTGGTGAGAACATTTCTTCGGTGGAAGTCGAAGACGTTCTCCATCGGCATCCGGCTGTCCTGATCGCTGCTGTAGTCGCTCAACCAGACGCGAAGTGGGGAGAGTCACCTTGCGCGTTCATCGAGCTGAGGCCCGGCGTCGCTGCCCCAGACCAAGCTGACATCATCCGCTTCTGTCGTGAGCACCTGGCCCACTACAAGTGCCCGGTGAGGGTCATTTACGGGGTACTTCCAAAGACGGGAACGGGCAAGATTCAGAAATTCAGATTGCGGGAACTGGCGGGAAGCCGCGAAGCCATTACGGACCTTTCGAACGTTTAGGTCCTTGGCAGAATCTCCATCCCGAGCCGGCGGCTCGTCGTGGAATCCACCACGCAAAGCGACGCGGGCAGGCCAGCTGTGGCGAGATGGAGCTCCCCAGCCGCATAGGGCAAGCTTGGTCACCCGAGTCGGGCATGTGGGGAAACCATATTTCGGACCCATATCCAAACTGAGGGCGGCTATCTTCGCCACCTTGCAGTCGCCGGCAGCAGCCGCCGAGGTCGTCGTGAGGTTCTGTCGCCGTCGAATCGATCGGACGTTGAAAAAGATCAACCTTTCCGGCCCCAAAAGTGTCGGCGAGCTAATTGCGGAGTACAGCGCTCAGACCGCAAGCCTGGATGTCGCAGGCCTCGCCGCGGGAGCAACTCAAAAGATTCAGGACGCATTGGCATGTGGGGACTTGCGTAGCCTACTGACCATCTATGACAACAAGGGGTTGCTTGCCCTTGCAGCTCAACACCTGAAGCAAGCGAGATTGGCTACCTTTGAGGCATGGCTGACAAGGATCCTGAGAGATGAAGCAAGGGCACCTGAATTGGCCGCAGCGCTGAAGGCAGTCCTGCCGGCAGTGCAAGCCACCAACGACCGTTAGACTTTGGGAACGGTCGTCCCATCCGCCGGACGCGAATGACGGCAACGGGTCGGCAACGGCCTGTTGGGGGGAGGTCTACCTTCAGTCCTGCATGTCCAAACGGTGTACCCTGTGGTGTGCGCGTCCAGGGCCTTGCCGTTACCGGCTATGGCCTTCTACGAGCCAAACGACGAATCCGGTAGGCCGTACGCTGGCTCATCGGTCTTGCCGGCGGCAACCGTTCGCCGTTGCCGGCGTCCACCAGAACGAGCACATGGCGTGTTCAAGAAGGCGGCATAATCGCCGTGCCTTTTCGGACTAGAATCCTCTGAGGAGGTGCCAGTCATGTCAGCTATCAGGCGCATAGATCCGGGGCATCCCGCCTACCAGGCCGCGCTGCATAGGACGACCCGCTTCCAATGCGACGCGCCACCTGGCGACGGCCAGGCGCCGGGCGCCGACGACACGCACCAAGTTCAAGCCGGGTCCGGCCTGAGGGGCGTGGGCGGCAGTAACATTTGTCCACCGTGCCACGGGATAAGCCTGTGGACAAACCGCGCGAGGACCAGATGCCCGGCGGGCTCCTCGGGTCTGATTAATTTTTGAGCGGCGGGGTGACCACGTGATTCCCAATCCCCAAGGGAGCAGGTTGCTTTACACCAGCGATCCGCCGGAACAATGTTGAGGCCTAACGGTTCTTTGAGACGACAACGCAGGATCCTGCTCCGCAGCTTCCTCAAATCTGGGGTCATCATACTTTTGATGCGAAATCTGGCGGTTCTGCCCTGAAAACCCTTTGCAATCAGTTACCTGTGAGATCGGTGGGTACGCGGTGCCAAGTAACCTGGAAAGCCTTGCCGCAAGCGGCATCCCGGCTTGCTAGCGCCAGATTTCGCACCAAAAGTACGATGACCCCTAGCTGCGAGGAGAAGAAGGCGCCACCCATCAGATGTTCAACATACTGGACAAAATGCGGCTTTTTGCCTAGTCTACTGAACATATGATCCATTGCCAAGAAACGAACCCTCTCATCGAGCGCCAGTTGCTTTTGACACTGGGCGATCGGCTCCGGCGCCTCCGCAAGTCTAAGCGGCTGACGGCGAGTCAGTTGGCTGAGCAGGTAGGCATCTCGCGAACCACGCTCGCATCTGTCGAAGCTGGCGATCCCACGCCGTCGATCGGCACCTTACTCCGCGTCATGTCGGCTCTCGGTGTCGCGGGTGACCTCGCTTTGTTGGTGTCAGACACATTCCAGCCAGCGCCACCGAACTCCGCGGGGTCGAACACGCACCGCGGCCGCCCGCAGGTTCAGGTGACGGTGAGGGCGGATTCGGCGCTTCACCAGGCCCAGGATCTGCAGAGCATGGCGCTTCACGAAAGGGCATTTCGGTTGTTGCGCGAGGACCCCGAACTCCGTCAGCGTGCACTCAACACGCTCGCGGCCTGGCGCGCAAAGGGTCCGTCTCGTTCAGACTCTCTCTGGCTTGAATGGGAGCACATCCTGGCCAATAAAGCGTGGCGCAGGGCGCTGGGGCGCACGAAGCGCGCGCAGGAGCTCAGGCAGGCGTCACCCTTGCCAACCGTGCTGCCAGAGGAGGTCCGCCGCGAGGTGATTTCTCAGGTTCAGGCGCTCAAGAAGGGCGTGGTGATCGGCGACGTGCCCGAAGATGAGTCCGATGGAGAACCACAATGAAGCGGGAGGATCTCGAGCACATCATTCGCGCGTCGGGCGTTATCACCGACGAGTACGAGTTTGTCATCGTCGGCAGCCAGTCCCTTCTTGGCGGGCATCCACATCTGCCCGAGGTCTTCACCGCGTCGGCGGAGGCCGACATCTATCCGCTCCATGCTCACGAGAAGGCGGATGACATCGATGGCTCGATCGGCGAGGGCTCTCAATTCCACGAGACGAATGGCTACTACGCGCAAGGCGTCGGACCAGACACCGCGGTATTGCCTGACGGATGGTTGGGGCGAGTCGATAAGATCCAGAACGATGCTACTAACAGCCGCATCGGATACTGCCTGAGCGCCATCGATCTGTTCATGGCCAAGGCCGTCGCGAACCGTGACAAAGACCGAGACTTCAACGTGGCGCTGCTGGTGCACGGCTACGTGGAGGCAGACATGGCCGTATCGATGGTCGATAAGATGCCGATCGACACTGCGGCAAAGGGCCGGCTGCGAGCTCGCGTCAAACGATGGGTGGGCATCGCTCAGACGCAGGTAGACGCAAAGCAATAGCGGTACCGAAAGCGACAGGAGCGAGCGTGGTGCACCGGCGGTCAGCCCGCGACGGCGCCGTACGCCTTCTGGGGGTCCCTTTGATTTCTATGCAGTTTACCGGGGGTAGTAAAACACCGCCTTAAATCAATAGGTTGCTGTTTGCCGTTTTCGATCGCGGAGACGGCTCAGGCGCGGCTCGCCACATCACCAAACGAGGCGATGGTTAGCGGGCAAGCAATTTGTAAATTCGTCATAGGGCGTGCAGATCTCGCGCGCGGCAGCACTACTGTCGTCTCTGTGCGTGGCAGTGGCCGGACAAGTGGCAAGCCTGGAACGGCATTTGCATCTGTTTTCTTTAGCCCGCAGGCAGATGGCGGGCCCGATCAGCGCCGCGGACATTCGCATCTGCCAATGACCCATACCGGATAACCGCGGGAAGTCATGGAGACGACCATGCCAAGGGCATCGAGCATAGCCCAAGCCAGGGCAGATGAGCGGGCAGGGAAGGCGCCGACCACCCAGGGCGGCCATTTCATTCACGACGAGATCGAAGCCGTGCGCCGGGGTAAGCACGGCGTGCGCTCGGCCAAGCAGGCCATAGCGATCGGCTTGTCGGAGGCACGCCGCGCCGGCATTGATGTGCCGCCGAAGAAGGACATTACAAGGACGGGGACCAAGTCCGTGGGCATCAGGTCAACGCCCACCAAGTCTGCCGCCAAGGGTGGCGACGGCAAGGTGGCACCGCGACGGGCTAGTTCAGAAAGCAAGGATACGCGCGCCCGCGCTGCTCTTGAGGCACTCAAGCGGGAAGGCACAGCAGGCGCTTCGCGTCACGCGCTGTCCGCACAGTCCAAGCGCGCGGCAAGCACACGCACCGCGGCCGATCGTTCAGCTTCCGCCAAGAAGGCCGCCGTCACCAAGGGGGCGGCCGGCCGTTCCGAAGCGGCCCGCAAGGCCGCGCGCACGCGCGCAACAAAAAAGCAGGCCGGCCGCTAGCATAAGTCAGCAGCAGGCAGGGGAGGGCGGCGGCCCCTCTTCAGCCGCGGAAACCTGCCGCAATTCGCTGTGCCGCGTTTGGGTTCTCTTGGCTATCAGTGGAGTTGCTCGCGTCGCCTCAACACCTGCGGGCAGGCGCACGCCAGAATGCTGGCCAGCGGCTGTTCGCACTATTGATCCTTGTATAAATGATGACATCACCACAACTCGGCCTGCTTCCAGCACGCGGCAATGATGTTGGCGCGTTGTTGTGCGCTGCGCAGCCGATTGCGGGCGGTCGTTTTGAGTTCGGTGAGCGAGTGTGGGC
>NZ_JBFTLX010000362.1:0-5316 GCF_056396665.1 Cupriavidus sp. 05T313
TGGTCCTATGGTCCTAGCAATCCGGTGCCACCGCGCCCACGACGGAAACGGGGCGCTTGCAACTTCGTGGCCGTCCGCGCCGCGAGCGACAGACGGCCTGAAATTCGCGGTGGCCGCTACCGGGGGGACCACCACGAATCCCTGGGCATTGGCTGGGTCGTGGTGCTCCGAACCGGTGACGGCATGAGGCTATTAGAACCCGGGGCCTGACGACGAAWCCAATGGGCTGCGAAAGCCCGACACGCCAGCCTCCTGCAAGGATCGCTTTCTTTTGGTTACTTTTCTTTACGAGTAAAGAAAAGTGACACCTCCGTGTGCGTAAACGGCCAACCCCGCACAGCCGCGACAGCAGCTAGAAGCAATAAAACCCCGCCCAACAAACGCATCCCCCCGCGTCAGCGGGGCTACAAGCAGCCCCAAAAAAAGGCATCCACTCACACCACAACATCTTCCAACGTGACCAACTGCGCGCCATCCTGCACCTGATCGCCAATGGCATAGAGCACTTCCTGCACCACACCGTCAGCGGGCGCAGTCAGCGTGTGCTCCATCTTCATGGCTTCCATCACGATCAGCGGATCACCCTTGCCGATGACGGCGCCAGCCTGGACCATCACCGCGATGATGCGCCCCGGCATCGGTGCCACCAGCTTGCCGCCCTCGGCATCGGGCGTGCCCGCGTGGGCGAGCGGGTCGATGACCTCCAGCCGGGTTTGCTGCGCGCCGCTGAACACGTAAAGCGTTTCACCGTCGATATGGGCGCTGCCCTTGACGGTGCGCGCGCCAAGGTCAAGCGCGTAGCCGCCGGCCTGGGTGGTGGCGCGGAAGGGCACGGTCTGCTCGCCCACGGTGAGCCATTGCTTGCCGCCATCGCTGCGCAGGCTGGCAAGCGTTTCACCTTCGCTGGTGCGCAGGCGGAACTGGCTGCTGGCGTCGCCGTTCAAGCGCCATGCCCCGGCGTTTTGCCACGGCGAATGCGCATCCGCCGGATCGACGCGCCGCGCGCGGGTTTCCGCATCCATCAGCGCCGCTACCGCCAGCGCGATGGTCTCGGTGCCCACCTGCGCCGGCGGCGGGAACAATGCTGCCTGGTTGCGTTCGATCAGCCCGGTGTCGAGGTCGGCGGTGCGGAACGCCTGCGAAGTCACCAGCCGTTGCAGGAAGGCGATATTGGTCGAAAGGCCCACCACGTGATACTCCGCCAGCGCCTGCGCCATGCGGGCGAGCGCTTCCTCGCGGTCGCGGCCCCACACGATCAGCTTGGCGATCATGGGGTCGTAGTAGGGGCTGATGGTGTCGCCCTCGCGCACGCCGGAATCGATGCGGACGCCGGCCGGGCCGTCGCCGTCATGCCCAAGGGCGAACGTCACCGCCGCCGGGGTGCGCAGGTAGCGCAGCGTGCCGGTGGAGGGCAGGAACCCCTTGTCGGGATTCTCGGCGTAGACGCGTGCTTCCAGCGCGTGGCCGTGGATGCGAAGCTGATCTTGCTTCAGCGGCAACGGCTCGCCCGAGGCCACGCGCAATTGCCATTCCACCAGGTCTTGCCCGGTGATCATCTCGGTGACGGGATGCTCCACCTGCAGGCGGGTGTTCATCTCCATGAAGTAGAACGAGCCGTCCTGGTTGGCGATGAACTCAACGGTGCCCGCGCCGACATAGCCGACGGCCTGCGCCGCCGCAACGGCGGCTTCGCCCATCGCCCGCCGGCGTTCCTCGCTCATGCCGGGCGCCGGGGCTTCCTCMASCACCTTCTGGTGGCGCCGCTGCACCGAGCAGTCGCGCTCGAACAGGTAGACGCAGTTGCCGTGCGTGTCGGCGAACACCTGGATTTCGATATGGCGCGGGCGGGTCAGGTATTTCTCCACCAGCACGCGGTCGTCGCCGAAGCTGGCGCTGGCCTCGCGCTGCACCGAAGCCAGCGCGGCTTCGAAGCCTTCGCTGGCTTCCACCACGCGCATGCCCTTGCCGCCACCGCCGGCGCTGGCTTTCAGCAGCACCGGGTAGCCGATGCGGTCGGCCTCGTGCCGCAGCAGCGCCGGGTCCTGGTCCTCGCCGTGATAGCCCGGCACCAGCGGCACCGCGGCTTCTTCCATCAGGCGCTTGGCCGCGCTCTTGCTGCCCATGGCGCGGATGCTCGATGCCGGCGGGCCGATAAAGACCAGACCCGCCGCGGCGCAGGCATCGGCGAAGCCGTCGTTTTCGGAGAGGAAGCCGTAGCCCGGATGGATCGCCTGCGCGCCGGTCGCCTTGGCCATCTCGATGATGTGGTCGCCGCGCAGGTAACTGTCGCGCGCGGCGGCACCGCCGATGTGCACGGCCTCGTCGCACAGCGCCACATGGCGCGCGTTGGCGTCGGCGTCGGAGTAGACCGCTACCGTGCGGATGCCAAGGCGGCGGCAGGTGGCTGCCACGCGGCAGGCGATTTCGCCGCGGTTGGCGATCAGGATCTTGTTGAACATGGCTGTTCCTAGTTTTAGTTCTGGCGGCGTGGCTGCGATGGCCGCGCGGGYGGTTCGGCGGCTACCCGTGCAGCACGGCGCTTGATTGGCTGGGGGCTGGCTGGAGGTTCGCTCAGGCAGGCCGCCAGGACGGCGAGCGTTTTTCCAGGAAGGAACGCACGCCCTCGCGGCCTTCTTCCGAGGCGCGGATCGCCGCAATGCGGTCGGCGGTATCGGCCAGCAGCGCATCGTCGATGGCCCGGCCCGGCACCTCCTGCACCAGCCGTTTGCTCTCGCGCACGGCGTTGGGGCTGTTGGCCACCAGCGCGGCGGCCAGTTCGGCCACCTTGGCATCCAGCGCGTCGGCCGGCACCACCTCATGCACAAAGCCCAGCCGCAGCGCCTCGGCGGCGCCGAAGCGCTCGGCCGTGATGAAGTAGCGGCGCGCGGCCTGCTCGCCCATGGCGCGGATCACATAGGGGCTGATGGTGGCGGGCAACAGGCCCAGGCGCGCTTCCGACAGGCAGAAATTCACCGGCTCAGCGGCCACGGCGATGTCGCAGGCCGCAACCAGGCCCACGCCGCCGGCATAGGTGTCGCCGTGGATGCGTGCAATCACGGGCTTGGGGCAGGCCCAGATCGTGTGCAGCATCTGCGCCAGGGTCAGCGCATCGGACCGGTTCTCGTCGTGCGAGTAGCCGGCCATCTTCTTCATCCAGTTCAGGTCCGCGCCCGCGCAGAAGGCCGGGCCATTGCCCGCCAGCACGATGGCACGCACCGCGGGCTCGCTGCCCAGCGCGCGGAAGGCGCCGGTCAGCTCGGCGATCACGGTCTCGTTAAAGGCGTTGCGCACGTCCGGCCGGTTCAGCGTGACGGTGGCCACGTGCTGCGCGGCGGTGACGGTCAGGGTGGTGAATTCCATGGTTGTGTCCTGTGCGATGCGGTGCGATTCAATATCCGGGGCATTTGCGCGTGCGATCACGGCGCGCGATCACATGCGGAACACGCCGAACTTCATCTCGCCGATCGGCGCGTTCAGGCTGGCCGACAAGCCCAGGCCCAGCACCGTGCGCGTCTGCGCGGGATCGATCACGCCGTCGTCCCACAGCCGCGCGCTGGCGTAGTAGGGGTGGCCCTGGTGCTCGTACTGGTCGCGGATAGGCTGCTTGAACTTGTCCTCTTCCTCGGCGCTCCAGCTGCCGCCCTTGGCCTCGATGCCGTCGCGGCGCACGGTAGCCAGCACGCTGGCCGCCTGCTCGCCGCCCATCACCGAGATCCGCGCGTTCGGCCACATCCACAGGAAGCGCGGCGAATACGCGCGCCCGCACATGCCGTAGTTGCCCGCGCCAAACGAGCCGCCGATGATCACCGTGAACTTCGGCACCTGCGCCGTCGCCACCGCCGTCACCATCTTGGCGCCGTTGCGCGCAATGCCTTCGTTCTCGTACTTGCGGCCCACCATGAAACCGGTGATGTTCTGCAGGAACACCAGCGGGATCTTGCGCTGGCAGCACAGCTCGATGAAGTGCGCGCCCTTCAGCGCCGATTCCGAGAACAGGATGCCATTGTTGGCGATGATGCCGACCGGATAGCCCCAGATCCGCGCAAAACCGCAAACCAGCGTGGTGCCGTAGCGCGCCTTGAATTCGTCGAAATCCGAATCGTCCACGATGCGTGCAATGACTTCGCGCACGTCATACGGCTTGCGCGTGTCGGTAGGAATCACGCCATACAGTTCTTCCACCGGATAACGCGGGGGCAGGGGCTCGTGCAGGCGGATCTGGTCCGGCTTGCGGCGGTTCAGGTGCTGCACGATATTGCGCGCCAGCGACAGCGCGTGCGCGTCGTTCTGCGCGAAGTAATCGGCCACGCCCGAGAGGCGTGTGTGCACGTCTGCCCCGCCCAGGTCTTCGGCCGTGACTTCTTCACCGGTAGCCGCTTTCACCAGCGGCGGGCCGCCSAGGAARATCGTRCCCTGSTTCYTGACGATGATGGACTCGTCGCTCATCGCCGGCACGTAGGCTCCGCCCGCCGTGCACGAACCCATCACCACCGCGATCTGCGGGATGCCTTGCTTGGACAGGTTGGCCTGGTTGTAGAAGATGCGGCCGAAGTGATCGCGGTCAGGGAAGACGTCGTCCTGGTTGGGCAGGTTGGCGCCGCCGGAATCCACCAGGTAGATACAGGGCAGGTTGTTCTGCTCGGCGATTTCCTGCGCGCGCAGGTGCTTGCGCACGGTGAGCGGGTAGTAGGTGCCGCCCTTGACGGTAGCGTCATTGCAGACGATCACGCATTCCTGCCCGGCGATGCTGCCTATGCCGGTGATGATGCCGGCGCCGGGCGCGGCATTGTCGTACATGTCATAAGCCGCGAGCTGCGACAGTTCCAGGAACGGCGTGCCCGGATCGAGCAGTTGCTGCACGCGATCGCGCGGCAGCAGCTTGCCCCGCCCGAGGTGCTTGGCGCGGGCTTCTTCGCCGCCGCCTTCGGCCAGCCTGGCGATCTTCGCCTTGAGGTCGGCGACCAGCGCCTGCRTGGCGTCGGCATTGGCGCGGAAGGATTCCGAGCGAGCATTGAGTTTGGTTTCGAGCGTGGGCATAGGTGTCGGGTCTCTGTTCTTTTATGGCGTGCAGTGATCGCGGCGGCGCAGGCCGGCAGGGCAGCTTACGCCGTTTCGGCGTACAGCTCGCGCCCGATCAGCATGCGCCGGATTTCCGACGTGCCSGCGCCGATCTCRTACAGCTTGGCGTCGCGCCACAGCCGGCCGACCGGGTATTCGTTGATATAGCCGTTGCCGCCCAGGATCTGCACCGACTCGCCGGCCATCCAGGTGGCCTTCTCGGCGGTGTACAGGATGACCGCGGCGCAGTCCTTGCGC
>NZ_JBFTLX010000363.1:0-5305 GCF_056396665.1 Cupriavidus sp. 05T313
AGAAACACACTGGTTATAGGATCAAGCCTTACGGGCAATTAGTACTGGTTAGCTTAACGCATTACTGCGCTTCCACACCCAGCCTATCAACGTCCTGGTCTCGAACGACCCTTCAAGGAGCTCAAGGCTCCAGGGAATCCTCATCTTCAGGCGAGTTTCCCGCTTAGATGCTTTCAGCGGTTATCTCTTCCGTACATAGCTACCCTGCGATGCCTCTGGCGAGACAACAGGTACACCAGCGGTACGTCCACTCCGGTCCTCTCGTACTAGGAGCAGCCCCCGTCAAGATTCCAACGCCCACGGCAGATAGGGACCAAACTGTCTCACGACGTTTTAAACCCAGCTCACGTACCTCTTTAAATGGCGAACAGCCATACCCTTGGGACCGGCTACAGCCCCAGGATGAGATGAGCCGACATCGAGGTGCCAAACACCGCCGTCGATATGAACTCTTGGGCGGTATCAGCCTGTTATCCCCAGAGTACCTTTTATCCGTTGAGCGATGGCCCTTCCATTCAGAACCACCGGATCACTATGTCCTGCTTTCGCACCTGCTCGACTTGTCGGTCTCGCAGTTAAGCACGCTTTTGCCATTGCACTTTAGGTACGATGTCCGACCGTACCAAGCGTACCTTCGAACTCCTCCGTTACACTTTGGGAGGAGACCGCCCCAGTCAAACTGCCTACCATGCACTGTCCCCGACCCGGATTCACGGGCCAAGGTTAGAACCTCAAACAAACCAGGGTGGTATTTCAAGGACGGCTCCACGCAGACTAGCGTCCACGCTTCAAARCCTCCCACCTATCCTACACAGATCGGTTCAAAGTCCAATGCAAAGCTACAGTAAAGGTTCATGGGGTCTTTCCGTCTAGCCGCGGGGAGATTGCATCATCACAAACACTTCAACTTCGCTGAGTCTCGGGAGGAGACAGTGTGGCCATCGTTACGCCATTCGTGCAGGTCGGAACTTACCCGACAAGGAATTTCGCTACCTTAGGACCGTTATAGTTACGGCCGCCGTTTACCGGGACTTCAATCAAGAGCTTGCACCCCATCATTTAATCTTCCGGCACCGGGCAGGCGTCACACCCTATACGTCCACTTTCGTGTTTGCAGAGTGCTGTGTTTTTATTAAACAGTCGCAGCCACCATTTTATTGCAACCCCTTCACCCTCCTGGCGCAGGCCAGTCAAGCTACAAGGGCGTACCTTATCCCGAAGTTACGGTACCAATTTGCCGAGTTCCTTCTCCCGAGTTCTCTCAAGCGCCTTAGAATACTCATCTCGCCCACCTGTGTCGGTTTGCGGTACGGTCTCGTATGACTGAAGCTTAGAGGCTTTTCTTGGAACCACTTCCAATTGCTTCGCAGCTCTAGGCCGCTCGCCCCAYATCCTTGAATTCCGCGCCCGGATTTGCCTAAGCGCCTTCTCCAATACAGGGACCGGGACTTCCAACACCCGGACAACCTTCCGCGATCCGTCCCCCCATCGCATCATACGACGGTGCAGGAATATTAACCTGCTTCCCATCAGCTACGCATCTCTGCCTCGCCTTAGGGGCCGACTCACCCTACGCCGATGAACGTTGCGTAGGAAACCTTGGGCTTACGGCGAGGGGGCTTTTCACCCCCTTTATCGCTACTCATGTCAGCATTCGCACTTCTGATACCTCCAGCATCCTTTACAAGACACCTTCACAGGCTTACAGAACGCTCTCCTACCATGCGTGCACTCCTTTAAATCCACTCCACTTGCATCCCAACGACCATTGTTGGGCGCTTTGTCGATGCTGCGCATCGACAAGCAAGGTGCACTTAAAGGAATGCACGCATCCGCAGCTTCGGTGACTGGCTTAGCCCCGTTACATCTTCCGCGCAGGACGACTCGATCAGTGAGCTATTACGCTTTCTTTAAAGGATGGCTGCTTCTAAGCCAACCTCCTGACTGTTTTMGCCTTCCCACTTCGTTTCCCACTTAGCCAATCTTAGGGACCTTAGCTGGCGGTCTGGGTTGTTTCCCTCTTGACACCGGACGTTAGCACCCGATGTCTGTCTCCCGTGATTGCACTCTTCGGTATTCGGAGTTTGCTATGGCGGGGTAATCAGCAATAGACCCCCCAACCATGACAGTGCTCTACCCCCGAAGGTGAGACACGAGGCACTACCTAAATAGTTTTCGGAGAGAACCAGCTATTTCCAGACTTGTTTAGCCTTTCACCCCTATCCACAGCTCATCCCCTAACTTTTCAACGTTAGTGGGTTCGGTCCTCCAGTACGTGTTACCGCACCTTCAACCTGGCCATGGATAGATCGTCTGGTTTCGGGTCTACACCCAGCGACTGAACGCCCTRTTCGGACTCGCTTTCGCTACGCCTTCCCTAATCGGTTAAGCTTGCCACTGAATGTAAGTCGCTGACCCATTATACAAAAGGTACGCCGTCACCCGTTTCCAGGCTCCGACTGTTTGTATGCATGCGGTTTCAGGATCTATTTCACTCCCCTCCCGGGGTTCTTTTCGCCTTTCCCTCACGGTACTGGTTCACTATCGGTCGATCACGAGTATTTAGCCTTGGAGGATGGTCCCCCCATCTTCAGACAGGATTTCACGTGTCCCGCCCTACTTGTCGTACACCTAGTTCCACAACGCTGTTTTCGCATACAGGGCTATCACCTGCTATGGCCGGGCTTTCCATCCCGTTCTGCTAACAATGCTGCTAAAGAGTACAAGGCTCTTCCCATTTCGTTCGCCACTACTYTGGGAATCTCGGTTGATTTCTGTTCCTGCAGCTACTTAGATGTTTCAGTTCGCCGCGTTCGCTTCCCTGACCTATGTATTCAGTCAGGGATGACCCATTCRGGCCGGGTTTCCCCATTCGGACATCTCCGGATCAAAGCTTGTTTGCCAGCTCCCCGAAGCTTTTCGCAGGCTACCGCGTCCTTCATCGCCTGTGATCGCCAAGGCATCCACCACATGCACTTGTTCGCTTGACCCTATAACGAGTGTGTCTCAAACTTGCGTTCAAGCCGTGCTCGCTACAGGATGAGTTCTCGCATTTGTGCCGTATTCCAAGTCATCTTTCGATCACTTAAATACATTTTGGTTGATACAATCACAACCCGGTATCGTGTTGTACTWCAGCGTCTCATCAACGCTCACGACACCTTTACTACATCCCATATTKTTAAAGAACAGCCGTGCGAAACTTGGTCTCGCAACGTCTTGGCCAAGGCCAAAGGCAAACGCTCAATCCTAAGCGCTTGCCTTTGACGACCAATCCAAGGGGCACACCGAAGTGCGCGGTAAATGGTGGAGGATGACGGGATCGAACCGACGACCCCCTGCTTGCAAAGCAGGTGCTCTCCCAGCTGAGCTAATCCCCCATGTACTTCTGTCCGGAGGTTCAGCGTCGAACCACCATCCGTAACTTGGTGGGTCTGGTAGGACTTGAACCTACGACCCCCGCCTTATCAAGACGGTGCTCTAACCACCTGAGCTACAGACCCTTGGCTGTAACAGCAAACAAACCGATAAGTGTGAACGCTCGACTTAAGATGCACGCTCTTGAAAGGAGGTGATCCAGCCGCACCTTCCGATACGGCTACCTTGTTACGACTTCACCCCAGTCATGAACCCTGCCGTGGTAATCGCCCTCCTTGCGGTTAGGCTAACTACTTCTGGCAAAACCCACTCCCATGGTGTGACGGGCGGTGTGTACAAGACCCGGGAACGTATTCACCGCGGCATGCTGATCCGCGATTACTAGCGATTCCAGCTTCACGTAGTCGAGTTGCAGACTACGATCCGGACTACGATGCGTTTTCTGGGATTAGCTCCCCCTCGCGGGTTGGCAACCCTCTGTACGCACCATTGTATGACGTGTGAAGCCCTACCCATAAGGGCCATGAGGACTTGACGTCATCCCCACCTTCCTCCGGTTTGTCACCGGCAGTCTCTCTAGAGTGCTCTTGCGTAGCAACTAAAGACAAGGGTTGCGCTCGTTGCGGGACTTAACCCAACATCTCACGACACGAGCTGACGACAGCCATGCAGCACCTGTGTCCACTTTCCCTTTCGGGCACCTGATGCATCTCTGCTTCGTTAGTGGCATGTCAAGGGTAGGTAAGGTTTTTCGCGTTGCATCGAATTAATCCACATCATCCACCGCTTGTGCGGGTCCCCGTCAATTCCTTTGAGTTTTAATCTTGCGACCGTACTCCCCAGGCGGTCAACTTCACGCGTTAGCTACGTTACTGAAGAAATGAATCCCCAACAACTAGTTGACATCGTTTAGGGCGTGGACTACCAGGGTATCTAATCCTGTTTGCTCCCCACGCTTTCGTGCATGAGCGTCAGTGACGTCCCAGGGGGCTGCCTTCGCCATCGGTATTCCTCCACATCTCTACGCATTTCACTGCTACACGTGGAATTCTACCCCCCTCTGACATACTCTAGCCTTGCAGTCACAAGCGCCATTCCCAAGTTGAGCTCGGGGATTTCACGCCTGTCTTACAAAACCGCCTGCGCACGCTTTACGCCCAGTAATTCCGATTAACGCTCGCACCCTACGTATTACCGCGGCTGCTGGCACGTAGTTAGCCGGTGCTTATTCTTCCGGTACCGTCATCCCCCCGCTGTATTAGAGCAARGGATTTCTTTCCGGACAAAAGTGCTTTACAACCCGAAGGCCTTCTTCACACACGCGGCATTGCTGGATCAGGGTTGCCCCCATTGTCCAAAATTCCCCACTGCTGCCTCCCGTAGGAGTCTGGGCCGTGTCTCAGTCCCAGTGTGGCTGATCGTCCTCTCAGACCAGCTACTGATCGTCGCCTTGGTGGGCCTTTACCCCACCAACTAGCTAATCAGACATCGGCCGCTCCTATCGCGCGAGGCCTTRCGGTCCCCCGCTTTCACCCTCAGGTCGTATGCGGTATTAGCTAATCTTTCGACTAGTTATCCCCCACGACAGGGCACGTTCCGATGTATTACTCACCCGTTCGCCACTCGCCACCAGGATTGCTCCCGTGCTGCCGTTCGACTTGCATGTGTAAGGCATGCCGCCAGCGTTCAATCTGAGCCAGGATCAAACTCTTCAGTTTAATACCTGTGTGRTYCYKRMGRAYCTCGCTCTTTCGAGCGGTCGCTCACTCTCAGAAAACTGACTGGCTACATCCGYGATTTGCACCCCGGACATAACCAACATGTTTTACTGTGCGAGCACTTTATAACTTGTAAGCTAAAAGACCGAAGTCTTCCGCATCCGCTATCAAGCGCCCACACTTATCGGTTGTTTGTTTGTTAAAGAACT
>NZ_JBFTLX010000364.1:0-7754 GCF_056396665.1 Cupriavidus sp. 05T313
ATCCTATGGGTCGCGGCATGCAGTCACCCACGGCGTCGCCGTTCAATTCATCGTGCCAGCCTATCCAGCCGCACCGGCATAGCCGGTGCGTGGATGGTCTGCGGCTACTTCACTGGCGTCAGGATCGGCGCCCCCTTGTTCTTGATCAGGAAGACGACGAACTTTGCTGGCTGCGTAGTGCTGGCATTGCGTCCGACAGTGTGAATATCGTTGGGACGTTCGTGGAAGGTTTCGCCCGCCTTGAGCGTCACCTCCTTTCCGCCCCTGACGCCCATGACGATGCTGCCCTCGAGCACATAGACGAACGCGTGCGCGTCATGGCGATGCACGGGATCGACGGCACCCGGCGGATACTCCACCACGATCATCGTGGCCTCCTTCCCCGGATATTCGGGCAACGCCTCCGTGAGCAAGGGCGTGACACTTGCCTCCGGCGCGGCGGCGGCCGGCTGTGCAACCATGAGGCCCGACACCATCAGGGTTGCCGCAATGGATGCGACCGTCTTCATGGCATCACTCCAGATTGGCTTTGTCGAGCCCGAACGCCTTGTCCGATGAGCCGGGCACCATGCGGAACGCCACGTTCAGGCGGTTCCAGGTATTGATCGCCCCCACGAGGAACGTGAGATCCGACAGTTCCTTCTCGCTGTACTGGGTGCGCACGCGTTCATAGATTTCGTCTGACACGCCCTGGGCGGGAATGTTGGTCAGTTCCTCGGTCCAGGCCAGCGCGGCGCGTTCGCGCGGCGAGAACAGCGTCGACTCGCGCCAGATCGCCACGTGATGCAGGCGCAATTCGCGTTCGCCATGGATCTTCGCCATCTTGATATGCATGTCGACACAGAACGCGCAGCCGTTGAGCTGCGATGCGCGAATCTCGACGAGCTCGCGAATGGGTTGTTCGATCGTGGTGTTCTGGAACAGCGCGCTGAGCTCCATGAGCTTCTTGGACAGTTCCGGCGATTGCTGGAAGTAATTCGTGCGTTGAGACATGTTGACTCCTGGTGATTTGATCAAGTTCTTACTCACGAACCTGCGCTGCCTACTTGGACATGTGCCCTTCGGACTATTTTTGTTGCGATTGACGCATCCATTCCTCGAAGCCGATGCGCCCGAGGCGTGCCTCGCCCAACGGCACGAGCGAGTATTCCTCGACCAGGCCGCCGAAGTAGCGTGCCTCGGGGTCGCGCACGACTTCACGCGGGTCACCAACCGCCTTCAAATAGCGGGCGATGATTTCGTTGAACGGTGCGCGTTCCGGGCCCGCGATCTCGACGATGCCGTTTCGCGGTGGCGCGAGCGCGACGTCGGCAACGATGGCTGCAACGTCATCCGCCGCAATGGGCTGGAACAGGCCGGGAGAAACGCTGACAATGTTTCCTTTCGTACTGGAATCGGCGATGCCACCACTGAATTCCATGAACTGGGTCGAGCGGATGATGGTGTACGGGATGCCGGACGCCTCGACCAGTTTCTCTTGTGCGACCTTGGCGCGGAAATAGCCATTGTCGGGGGTCCGGTCGGTACCGACGATGGAAAGCGCGACATGGTGCTGGACGCCCGCTGCGGCCTCCGCCGCGTGAAGGTTGCGGCCGGAAGTCTCGAAGAACTCCAGCACTGCTTTATCTTCAAACGAAGGGGAATTGGCGAGGTCGATCACGACCTGAGCGCCGGCCAGGGCCTCCTTGAGCCCCGCGCCAGTGATGCTGTTGACACCGCTCTTCGGCGAGGCGGCGACGACCTCGTGGCCGCCCAGGCGCAGAATGGGAACGGTCTTCGAGCCGATCAGGCCGGTCCCGCCAATGATGACAATCTTCATGATGCTTCTCCGTACTAAGGAAGGTGGAGTGATCCACGAAACTATGTTAGGTAACGCCTGGCCCCCACGCCAGATCGCCTCGAAGCGCGCGGCATTTCCTGTCCGGCATCAATCCTGATGCGGGTTACCTGCTGCTTTTCGTTTATCGAAAATATGAGCTTGCGATACCCTGCGTTACATCAGCGCGCCGCTGCGTAGCGATTGCGCGGCCTGCGCTTCGATCACAATTTGAGGCACTTCCGCAAAAGCCAGGCCCGTCGCATGCGTGAACCTGACATCCTTGAGTCCGATGATGCCAAGCACCGCAGAGAGATACGGACGAAAGAAATCGGGCTGGACGGGTGGATCCCGGAACATGGCGCCGCCGGATGTCACCGCCACGAACGTTGGGCGATCGCGCAGCAATCCGATTTTCCCTTCAGGCGTGGCGGTAAAGGTCACATCGCGTCGAACCACGAGATCGATCCAGTTCTTAAGCACAGCCGGCACCGTGAAGTTGTGCACCGGAGTGGAGATCCAGAGCAGATCGGCCTGTTCGATCTCCCTGATCAGCGCATCCGACACGGCAAGCGCCGCGCCATAGCGTTCCTTTGCCTCGGCGGCGGGCAGCAGCAGCGACTCCGCGTACTCCGCGGTGATGGCTGGCAGCGGCTCGGCGCCAAGGTTGCGTCGCGTCACATGAATCTCCCGCCCGAATTGCGCGGACAGCGCGGGCAGCAATTGCCCGGTCAGGTGCCGGCTGGTGGAATAGTCACGGCGCGGGCTGCAATCAAGCAGCAGCAGGTTGAGGGACTTCATTGCAGCACCATGCAGAAGTGCAGGCCCTCGGCGAGCAGCCCCGAACGGAAATAGAAGCGCTGGGCCTTCGCGTTGGCAAGTCCGGTATCCAGGACAAGTCGCTGGCAGCCTTCTGTGCGTCCAAGCTCGCGCAGCGCTTGCAGCAGACACTCGCCGTGGCCCTGCCCCCGGCCTCCCGCATCGGTGATCAGATCGTCTACGTACAGGAAGCGCCCGTGGATCAGGTTGTCAAGACGACGATATCCGGCCAGCGCAACAGGTTTGCCAGCGTCCCAGAGCGCGAGCAGCCGGTAGCCTTGCCCGCTTTGCAGCGTGACGTTGGCCAGAAAGTCTTCCGGCATTTGCAGCTTGGGGCGCAGTTGCCGCATGACAGGGAAACACGCGAGGATGTCAGCCTCCGTCTCCGCATGTCCGAGAGTCAGATTGTTTGTCATGGTGCCGATGCGTGCTGGTTTGTGTAGGCTTCAATGTAGTTGAGCGATGACACAGTCAACAGGCACATGTTTGTCGTTTTCAACTAGGCCATCGGCTTGAGGTTGTATGACCTATGGGTGGTTTGTCATTCGATCGACCAGGCGGCGAATGAGGGGTGTGRCCGACACGACAACCGGCAGCATGGTCAGCCAGGAGACGCTCCAGGACCTTAGCCAGTGCTGAAGAAACAGGCCTTCGTCTGCAAATGGAATGCTTGCGATGGCAGCAGCGATGGAACAGGTCAAGCCGGCCTGGATTACGCCGTAGGCGAAATAGCTGTAGCGCGAAGGAATCTTAGGCATGTGAGTCGCCCCTATGCATTCTTTGAACCGGACACTCATGCACCCCGCCATTGCCGCGCCAAGGGCTGTCGCCCCTGGCGCATGACAGGCGCTATGCGGCTGCGCCAACCTTCCCTGCCAGCCGCTGCACGGTTTCGTTGGTATCCCACAGCGCGTTTGCGATGAAACGGAAGTTGACCAGCGCCGCGTGATACCCGTCGCCTTCCGGTAGCTTCGGCCCTGCTACGGCGTCGCGCACGACAGCAACCTCGAAACCTTGCTCCAGCAGATCCCGCAGATGGGATTCGACGCACAGATTGGCGGCCATGCCCGCAAGGATCACCTGGTCGACGCGCTGCTTGCGCAACTGCAGGACAAGGTCGTTGGCCTGCGGGCCGTACAGCTTGTGCGTGGAGCAGATGATGGTCTTGCCATCCTCGATATACGGCTTGAGCTCCGGCATGAAGTCCGCGCCCGAGTCACGGAAACCGTCCAGGTTCAGCGCGCCAGGACGGTCGAACATGCCGATGGCATGCTGGAACATTTCGGCGGGACCCTGCACTTTCCATGTGTGATCATGGGGAAAGTAATAGTGGGGAGAGATGGCGACCGTGATGCCAGCCTGCTTTGCGGCCTCGAACAGACGGACCAGGTTGGGCACGAGGTTCTGCTCCGTCACGCTTTCTCCTACGACGCCCCAGCTACGACCTTCGGGGCTCATGAAGTCGATCTGCGGGTCAATCACGACGAGCGCGGTGCGTGGCAGGTCTAGCGTGATGCTGGCCTTCGGCAGAGCCGGATCAACGGGATCTGCATAGGTGGCGTGGTGGTTGCACATGGGAAGTACCTCTTATGGTGARCCCAGTCCGCCGGCGCCATTGTGGGGTCCGGCAGATTCGGCGTCGTTTCAACTACGGATGAATGCCAACAGGTCGGCGTTGAACCTGTCCTTGTGCGTGTCGGTGAGCCCATGCGGCGCACCGGGGTAGACGATCAGCTTCGCGTTCCTGACGAGCTTTGCCGATGCGCGTCCGGCGGCGTCGATCGGCACGATCTGATCGTCGTCGCCGTGGATGATCAGGGTCGGCACGTCGATCTTCCTGAGATCCTCGGTGAAATCGGTTTCCGAAAATGCCTTGATCGAGTCGTACGTACTCTTGTGTCCACCCTGCATGCCCTGCGCCCACCATGCGTCGATCAACCCCTGCGACGGCTTTGCACCGGGACGGTTGAAGCCATAGAACGGGCCCGCCGGCACGTCCTTGTAGAACTGCGACCGATTGGCAAGTTGTGCGGCACGCAGGCCGTCGAATACTTCGATTGGCAGTCCGCGCGGATTGGCGGCAGTCTTTACCATCAGAGGCGGCACCGCCGAAACCAGCACCACCTTTGAAACGCGTCGCGTCCCATGCCGGCCGATGTACCGGGCCACCTCGCCTCCMCCCGTGGAGAARCCCACCAGGATGGCGTCCCGCAGGTCAAGGGTTTCGAACACAGTGGCCAGATCGTCGGCATAGGTGTTCATCTCATTGCCGTTCCATGGCTGGCTTGAACGGCCGTGGCCACGACGGTCATGTGCAACGGCGCGATACCCTTCCGACGCAACCAGCATCATCTGGGATTCCCAACTGTCCGAGCTCAGTGGCCAGCCATGACTGAATACAACGGGGCGACCGGCGCCCCAGTCCTTGCAATAGAGCTGGGTGCCGTCCTTTGCCGTGATGTAGCTGCCTGAGGCCTTGCCGCGTGCCGTTGAGGGACTCGATCCCATTGCCGACGGTGCCGCCGCAGCAGGTCCGGGCAAGCTGGAAGCCGCCAGCGCGCTGGCGGCGGCCGCGCTGCCTCCTTTATTGGCGCGTGCGCGCGTTGCCTTGAATATGTCTGAGCGTCAGGTTCTTGGTCATGGTGCCGATGCATGCTGGTTTGTGCAGGCTTCAATGTAGTTGGGCGATGACACAGGCAACAGGCACATCTTTATCGTTTTCGACTGGGCCATCGACATGGGGCGGCATGACCTATGGTTGCTAGCGCGTCGACCAGGTGATCTATTGGCGCGAGTGCGCAGTGCCTGATATATATGATCAGTCGTCTTTTTAAGGCCGCAAAAAAATTTCAGTACAACAACCGCTTGGGGGTGACTTGCTGAAATCGTCGGCAGGCGTCGCCATTGCGCTGGACCTTGCTGCGCAGGACCGCCCCTTCCCAGGCTTCGATAATGATGGACGCGAGCTGCTCGGAATCTACGTCCGCCGCAGTTCCTGGCGCAGCCTGGCCTCATCAAGGCAGGCATGTGATCATGCCTTCCCAGCGCGCCAGAATGCGCTCCAGAGCCGTTCGGACTTCACCGCTGGTATTGGACAATTCGAGAGAAAGGTTGCCCACAAGGCATCCGAGCGTGAAATCTTGTGCCGCGTGGTCCGCCACCAGCAACTCGAACAACTTTCCGATCCTGGCCAACGGCGCGATGCGCGCGTCATACATTACTTTGGCATGGCATTGTTCAATGGAATCCCAATAGGCTTCGAGCACTTCGGCGGCAAAGGCTTGCTTGCTGTCGAAATAGCTGTAGAAGGATCCCTTGGGAACATCGGTGGCACCGACGATGTCCCGCGCCAGACCCGTTGAAACCGGCGCTGTGAATCACACGAGCACCGTCGATGAGCAGCCGGCTACGGATCTCGGGGTTGGCGGGTCTTGGCATGTCGCAATAGTTGCTAAGCAGATGCGGAGAGCAATAGACGACTGGTTGATTATTTGCCAAGCGTCCCATGACGATCGCCTATGCTTTCAGCGCGCGCATCAGTTCGGCAACCAGGCGATCGGCTTCAGTCTGACTGCGCAGATTGGTAAAGCCCATCATCAAGCCACGCCGCCCTGGCGCACCATGCCGCCAGGCGGTCAGCGAATGGACGGCGAATCCTGCCTCGCGCGCGCGGCGGGCCATCGCCAGATCGTCAAGATCGTCCCTGACGTCGACCAGAAGGTGCATGCCGCCATCCTGCAGGCAAACAGTGAAGCCGTCCGTTTTGTATGGCGCCAGCGCCTCGGCCAGCATTGCGCGTCGTCGTGCGTAAAGCGTGCGCATGCGTTTGATGTGCCGGGCGAAGTGTCCCTGCGCAATAAACTCCGCCGCCACGGCTTGCAAGAGTTCGGGGCAGCCGCCATGCACCATGCGCCTGCAGGCCAGATTCATGGTCGGCACCAGACTTTGTGGCACGACCACGTAAGCGAGCCGTAGTCCCGGGTACAGCACCTTGCTAAGCGTGCCGCAATAGATCACCCGGTCGCATGTGTCCAGGCTCTTCAGGGCCGGCAACGGGTGGCCGCGGTAACGAAACTCGCCGTCGTAGTCGTCCTCGATGATCCATGCGCCCCGCTCACCGGCCCAGTCGAGCAGTTCGACGCGACGTTGCAGTGTCAGTGCCACGCCAGTCGGGCTCTGGTGCGATGGCGTCACTACGGCCAGGCGCGCCTCTGGAAAATGCTGACGCCCAAATTCGACGTCGAGGCCATGATCATCCACTGGCACATTCCGGACCTGCAGGTTCAGGCGCCTGAGTGACTGGGCTGTCGGAGGGTAGCTGGGATCCTCAACCCAGGCGCTTTCGCCCGCCAGCCTGAGCGCATCCACAATCAGCGCAAGGCTGGCCGTATATGCCGGCACGACGAACACCTGGTGCGGCTGGGCGTCGATGCCCCGTGAGCGCTGCAGGTAAGCGGCCAACGCTTCTCGCAGCGGGCCAAATCCGGCTGACGCCGGCCTGGTCAGCGAGCCGGCGCTGCGTATTTGCCGAGCCATCAACCTCGTCCATAGTTTTCGCGGGAACTCATCCAGCGCGGGAAGCCCGAGTTGCAACGGCACGGGGATTCCACCATCCGTTTCGATCGAAAACTCGGTAAGTTCCTGGTCCGGTGGCGTGCGGCTGGATCCAGCCGCTGCGGCCACGCGGTGGGGGCGCGATGGCGCAATTTGCGCGGAAACGAATGTCCCCGCAGGGCCTCTGGCGATCAGGTAACCTTCGCCCAAGAGTCGGTCATAGGCGACCTGAACGGTCCCGCGCGCCACTCCGAGCTCGCCCGCAAACGCACGCAAGGATGGCACCCGCTGCCCGGGTTTCAGTTGCCCTTGCTGAATCGAGGCACGAATCCGGGCGTAGATCTGCTCATGCAGCGGCGCTGCGTTGGATGGATCCTGAGCCGGTAACTTCGTCATAGCCTGGCAAATAAAAAAAAGGTTCATCCGACTTTCGTGTGGGTCAGCGCAGCTGGATGTAGGTTGAGACCACCGCAGTGGAAGTAGACGGCGATCTTAAAGTGGTCCGGATTGCGATAGCCGCAGGCTCGCTTCTGCACAGTGGCGATCTTGGAATTCAACCCCTCGG
>NZ_JBFTLX010000365.1:0-5184 GCF_056396665.1 Cupriavidus sp. 05T313
GTCACCGAGAGCTGGTGCTGGCTGTCCCACGCCAGCCCGCTGACAAAGCTGGCCTGGCCCGTCTGCCGCAGCGCTGCCTGCTGCAGCTTCTGGCCTTCGGTGTAGGCGTCGTAGTAGAAGGTCACGCTGCCCGGGCGCAGCGCGGCCGGCAACTGCGCCAGCAGGCTGTCGGGCGTCACGCCGGCCAGCACCGCGACGGCCGGGCTGTGGTTCAGGTACTGCGCACGGTCGATGCTGGTGCCGGGCGCGGTGACCGGATTGCCGCCCAGGTTGGCGTTGAAGTGCCAGTCGACCGTTTGCTTGCCGCCCGTGTCCGGCGCAGCCGGCGTGGTAACGATGACCGGGTTGAACTGCCACGGCCTGGTCGGGTTGTCCACCGGCGTGGCGGCCGGGACCGCGCCGCCGGGCGCCGCTACCGGGCCCAGCGGGATCACTTGCTGCGCGCCGGTGGAGGGCGGCGTGGGCTGGGACGGGCTGGTATAGCCGTTGGCGAGGGCGGCGCCGGTCAGGTCGACCGTGTTGCCCATCAGGTTGCCGGTGTTGAGCACCTGCCCGCCTGCCGTGACGGCCAGCGCGCGGCCTGCCTGGATGCCGGATTCAAGGCTGCCGAGGACGGAGCGGCCCCCGGTGTCATGCCAGCGGTCTCCGCCGCTGCGGTCTTCCTGCCAGCGCCCGATCCAGTCGGCGTTCAGCGCGATGCTGYTGTTGTCGACCGCTCCGCTCATCCGCACGGTCACGTCCTGCCCGCCGCTGATCAGGCCGCCGTGGTTGGCCAGCKTGCCGCCGCYGAGCCGGACGTCGCGCGCGGCGGTGATGACCGCCGCCGGCCCGGCCGCGCTGTCTTCGTCCGCCTCGCATTGGCTGTTGCCGTGGGTGCCGCCCGGGTTGCAGCCGCCGGCGTAGCTCGGATTGGTGCTGCCGTAGCTCTTGCGCAGCCTCACCGGGTCCATGGCCTTGTTGACCAGGGTGGGCGCGGTCACCGAGACGTCGCCGGACAGCGACTGGATGGCRCCGGCCTGGTTGRTGACGCTGYTGCCRGCCGTCAGCTTGACATCGCCCCGCGCGGCTAGCGTGCCGTGCAGATTCTGGATGTTGGCCGCAYTGATGGTGAGSGTGTTGCCGGCGGCCACCGTGCTGGGCGTCTGCTGCCACGCCAGCGTTTGATAGTGGGGGGCGCTGTCGCCCGGGCAACTTGCGGCCCCCGGAAGACAGCCGGGTGTGCTGGTGACCTTGCKKTCGTAAGTGCCCTGGTTGGTGAAGGTGCCASGCGTGGTGATCGCGACCTTGCCGGCGGCGGCGAGATCGCCGGCGTTGGTCAGGTCGCCGGTGCCATTCAGGCTCAGGTTGCCGCCGGCTGTGATCTGGCCGGCTTTGCCAAGCTGCTGGCTGACCGTGGATTGGCCCGGCGCGCCCGCTTGCGTGCCGGCGACCGTCTGCCCGAGCGCGATGGGCGACCACGGGGGCGGCGCTGTGCACGAGTCGCAGGCGGCCATGCTTGGCGGCGTGCCRTAGACCAGCGGCCCGGGGCCGTAGGCGTTGGTGCTGTCCTTCGTCAGTGCCGTGAGCTGCGCCATGAACGCCGACAGCTCGCCCTGGTTCACCGTGTCGGCCACGCTGTTGATCAGCGTCGCAGACCGGCTGTTGTCCAGGGCGCCGACATGCAGCGTCACATCCTTGACGGCGGAGATCACGCCGCCCTTGTTGGAAAGGGATGCGGCGGTAATGTCGAGGCTGCCGCCGCTGATGATCTGGCCGGCGGKGCCGTCGGATTGCCGTACCACCGTATGATCGACGGTAGGCACCCCGCCGATATGGCGCACGCTGCCCGAGTTCAGCAGCGATACCGGCACGCTGTCCCGGCCAGGGATGCCCGGAATCACGTGCCAGAGTGCCTGCCTGAGTTGCTGGTCGCCGTTCGAGGGAATGATCTCTTCGCCCAGGACCAGCAACACGGTGCCATCCGGATTGCGCGTGACGTCGGCCAGCGTGATGTCGATCGGTGCGCCTGATACATAGGCGGCGCAATTGTCACAGCTTCCCCCTTGCAGCCAGGGCGAATAACTGCCGATGATGGTGGATTTGAGCAGGCCGTCGTTGACAACCTTGGTGGTGAAACTGCCCGCATCCAGGGGCGCGGTGCGGTCGTTGATGACCGCGCCGGCGGCGATATGCAGGTTGCCGTTGGCCCCGAGCACGCTGCCGATGTTGTTGAGCGTGCCGCCAATATCGAACTTGAGGTCGCCATTGGCTTGCGTGGTGCCGCCGCGGTTGTCGTAGTCGCCGCCCGTGACGGCGATATTGCCCAGCGACTCGACCGTGCCGCCGTTGCTTACGTTGCCATGCAGCGCAAGATCGCCATTGGCATGTACCGTCCCTGTATTCGCGAGCGCCCCGGCGGACAGGGAAAGCCTGCTGCCGCCCACGATCTGGCCGCTATTGGTCAGCGTGCCGCCGGTAGCCAATGACAGTTCGCCGGCCTTCTGGATGGTCCCTGMGTTCGTGATGCCCTGGCTGGCGTTGAGTACGGCCTTGCCGCCCTGCACGTTCCAGGTGCCGGTGTTGTTGATCGCCAGCGCCGCCAGGGTCAGCGTGCCGTTGGCGTTCAGGGAACCGGTAGTGGCGGCGGACGGATCGAATACCTGGTTCGGCGCGTTGAGCGTCAGGTTGTTGCCCGCCAGTAGTTGGCCAGCGGCATTGTTGAARCTGCCGTTGCCACCCGTGACGGTGAAGGTCAGGTCGCCAACGATGGGATTTTTCCCGCTCAGGTCCCCGGCGAAGAGGGTGCCGCCCTGATTGCCCGTCAGCGCGCCAGCCGTGACGGCAAGGGTCCGGGTGCCGGCGACGAGGCCCTGCGCGTTGTCCAGGCCGCCAGTGGCGGTGACGTTGACGTTCGCGCCGCCAATGGTGCCGCGGTTGACCAGGCTGGCCGAACCCAGGCTAAGCTGATTGCCTGCCAGGGTCCCGGTATTGCTTACCGCGTTGCCGTTGACAACGAGTTGCTGCCTGGCAATCGTCGCGCCGCTGTTGGCAACCGACTGGCCCGCGAGCATGGCGCTGCCAGCGGTGGTGTCGCCAGTCAAGACCAGGCTCTGGCTGGCAGCCGCATCGAGCGTGCCGTCAACGCCATTGACCTGACCCGGCGCCGAGCCCACACGGACATTCTTGCCGCGCAAGGTGGCATTGCCGCCCACCCATGTCAGCTGGCCCGCGCTCAGGGTCTTGCCCGCGCTCGCCACCAGATTGCCGCCGGTCAGCACGCGGCCGGCGAGGCCGACATCCTGCCCGCCGCTCAGGCTGGCATGGCCCACGCTGCTCAGCGTGCCRCTCACCGTGGCCGAGCCCGCGGAGGCCGACAGGCTGGCCGTGCMGCCGCYGCTCAGGTTGCCAGCCACCGTTGCATCCCGCCCTGCCGCGATCACGGCATCCCCGTCGCTGGTGAGCGCGCCGTCGATGCTGGCGCTGCCAGCGGTCGCGGTGATCGTGGTCTTGCCAGCGCTCTGCGCCTGGCCGCCAACCGTGACGTTTTGCGCGGCGGTGAGGCTGAGGTCGGCATTGGTGCCAATCTGGCCGCTGGTGGTAATGCTGCCGCCCTGCGCGGTCACGGCGACGGCCTTGGACGCCAATACCTGGCCGCCGAGATTGGCATCCGTGCCCGCCGTGACCGCCAGCGTGCCGGGGGGATACCACATTGCCCGTGGTGGTCACGCTGCCGGTGACGCCGGTCAACGCCACGTTGCCGCCAGTGCTGCCCGCCTCGCCGTTGATGGTCAGGTTGCGCCGGGTAGCCAGGTTCAGGTCGCCGGCCGATACCGCGTTGCCGTCGATGGTGGTATCCCGCGCGGCATCGAGCTGGATCTGGCCGGGCGAGGTAATGTCGCCCTTTAGCCGGATGTCGCCCTTGCCATCGTTGCCCGCCGCCTGGATCGCGATCCGGGCACCATTGACCGCGCCGCCGACATCCACGCTGCCGCCCGCAACCAGGGCTACGGATTCCTGCGCTGTCACGCCACCGGCGCCGCTGATCGAGCCGCCGGCGGTTACCGATACCGCCTTGCCCGATTCCAGCGTGCCGCCGAGCGTCACATCCTGGCCAGCCTTGACGCTGTATCCGGCCTCGCCGTGGCCATTGCCCGARGCGGTAACGGCTCCGGCAGCGGCAATGGCAACGCTTTCCTTGGCGTAGGTATTGCCGACCTTGAGGTTGCCCGCGGAATCAAGCGTCAGGTGACTGGCCGATGCGGCAAGATTGCCGTCCGCCCGCACGCCGACCCCTGCCGCGGTGCTGACGATCTGGATCTGGCCAGCCGTCATGGCGCCGAAGGCCGTCGCGTCGATTGCCAGGCCGTTGGCAGCCGTGGTGTTGGTGGCGGCGTTGTTCGGTCCGGCGGCGGCGGTGCTGAAGCTGCTTCCCGCAGGCGTCACCAGTTGGCGCCCCGCCACCAGGTTGATCTGGTTGCCGGCATGGAGCGCGCCGTCYACGCCGATCGATTCGGCGATCAGGTTGATATTGCCGACGGTGCCTTCGATGCCGACGCCATTGGCATTGCCCGGTGCGGGGTTGGCAATCTGCACGCGCCCGCCTTGCACCAGGAAGCCGGCCGCCGCCGCGGCATCGAAGCTGGTCGGGGTGCCGGCGGCGGACAGGAACTGTGGCGTGCCGGTGGTGAGTGTTACCTGGGTGGYGTTGGTAAAGCCCGCCCCGCTGGTGTAGACCCCGCCGGGGGCGGCGATGACCAGCCCCGCCGGCGCACCGAACACTTCCACCGTGCCGTTGATCTGCGCGGGCGTCTGGCTGGTCACCTGGTTGATGATCAGGCTGGCCGGCCCGGAYGCGGCGAGATTGCCGTTGGCGCCGACCTGGCCACCGAGGAAGGTGCCGCCGCCAACCGTGCTGTTGTTCAGGATGAGGCCGATCGGGTCCACCACGAAGGACCGGTACTGGTTCAGCGAAATGCCTTGCGCGTTGGGCGTCGTGATGCCCACGACGGGGACGCCGCCCTGAGGTGCGCCCGGCCCCGTGGTGGTGGTGATCGACGGTGTGAAGCGCAAGGGCGCGCTCGGGTCCGTGACCGGCGCCGCATAGGCTGCCGTCGGACCGAAGCTGGCCGTCACCGGCAGGTGTGCAACCGCCCAGCGCAACAGGCTTTGACGGACGGCGGCCGCGTGAATCGCCGGAGCCTCCAG
>NZ_JBFTLX010000366.1:0-6797 GCF_056396665.1 Cupriavidus sp. 05T313
CCTGATTTCCGCCGAGGTGGATGTGGCGCTGAAGATCACCTCCCTGCCGCCGGAGGACCACGTGGCGCGCAGGATTTGCGGGGTAGGCTGGTGCCTGTGCGCAGCGCCGGCCTTCCTGGCTGAGCATGGGCCAGTGAGCCGCGCCGAGGATCTTGGCCATTGCGACCTGATTGCGCCGGCATCGCTCGGGCGGCGCTTTGATCTCAAGCTGAGACTGGCCGGCACGCCGCTGATCCTGCGGGTCGCCCCGCGCATCCAGTCCGGCGATTATCCCTTCCTGTTCGAGTCGATGATGGCTGGGCTTGGCGTTGCTCTGTTGCCGCGCTATGCGGTGTGGCAGCAGATCGGCCGCGGCGAAGTGGTGGAGGTGTTGCCCGAATACGAACCCGAAGGCGTGGGCGACAGCATTTACATGCTGACGGCGCCGAACCGGTTTCCCACGCTGGCCACCCGCACCCTGATGGATTTCATCCGGGCGCGGCTGGAGAGCCAGGCGGGCAACTGGGTTGGGCGTGGGGCCGGTGGGGAGGCCGCGGCCGCTCGATAGGTTGGCGGCTCACACCAGCGAACGTGCACCGGATGGGTTGCCCTGCTGGCGCCTTGCGGCGCCCAGGAAGGCCGGCGCCACGCCAGATCCGCCTGCCGGCGGCGTCGCGCAGCGCCGGCAGGCGGATCTGGCGTGGCGAGCGGCGGATGCGGTGGCGCGGGCGAACATAACATGGAGGTCCTGGCGGAACTGGGCCTGGCCGGGGATGCGATCTTGCGCTGGCACGCCACAGGCGTGGTCAGGTCCGCTTCCCCGGCATCGCCCGGGTGACTGGCATGACTAACGCCGGCGCTGACGCGCCGGCGTAGCTCTGCGGTCCTCTTACTGCGGGCCCAGCTTCTTGATCAGCGCGTCCAGCATCGCCAGTTCCTGCTCGTCCAGATCGGTCAGCGGCGCGCGGACCGGGCCGGCGTCGTGCCCGACCAGCTTGGCGCCGGCCTTGACGATGCTCACCGCGTAGCCTGCGCGGCGGTTGCGGATGTCCAAGTAGGGCAGGAAGAACTCGTCGATCAGGCGGTTGGTGGTGGCGTGGTCGTCGGCCGCGATCGCGCGGTAGAAGTCCATCGCCGTCTTGGGGATGAAGTTGAACACGGCCGAGGAGTACACCGGCACGCCCAGCGCCTTGTAGGCAGCGGCATAGACTTCGGCGGTGGGCAGGCCACCCAGGTAAGACAGGCGGTCGCCCAGCTTGCGGCGGATACGTACCATGTTCTCGATCTCGCCCACGCCGTCCTTGAAACCGATCAGGTTGGGGCAGCGGTCCGCCAGGCGTTCCAGCATTTCCGCGTTGATGCGGGAGTTGCCGCGGTTGTAGACGATCACGCCGATATGAACCGACTTGCAGACTTCCTCGATATGGTTGGCAATGCCTTCCTGGCAGGCTTCGGTGAGGTAGTGCGGCAGCAGCAGGATGCCCTTGGCGCCGAGACGCTGGGCTTCCTTGGCGTAGGCAATGGCCATGCGGGTAGGTCCGCCGGCGCCGGCCAGGATCGGCACCTTGCCCGCACAGGTTTCCACGGCGGTGCGGATCACATTGGAATAGTCGTCCGGCGTCAGCGAGAAGAACTCGCCGGTGCCGCCGGCGGCGAACAGGGCCGTGGCGCCGTAGGGGGCCAGCCATTCGAGGCGCTCGACGTAGGTCTCGGGACGGAAGTTGCCTTGCGCGTCGAAGTCGGTCACGGGGAAGGAGAGCAGGCCTTGCGAGACGATCTGCTTGAGTTCTTGTGGTGTGGTCATGGTGGCTGGTCCTGAGCGCCGCAAGGGCAGGGTTTAGGGCAGTGGCTCTGGTGCTTTCCGGAGGTCCGCACATTTTCGAGATACGTCATCGTACAAGTAGGCTGGCGATTGTGCAAGTGGATTTGTTTGGCACCAGCAGGGCGCCGCACGAAATCCCGATGGCCTGCCCATGAGCGCCGGGGTCATGGCAAAACGCTGCAAAATACCTGGGCCGGCCTGAAAGCTGCTTGAAAGCTAGCTTCGAACAGCGTGCGGCCGACATACCGTTGAACGCGCAACAAGAGCGCGCATCGATTTTCCACAAACACTTCACCTCGGGTAAACACTGAATGCTGCGTGAGAAACCCGTTGCCTATAATCCGAGTCATACGACGACATATCACGCGGCCATGAAAGCTTCGGGATGGCCGGTAGCCGGATAAGGGTGCCGCCCATATCCGTCGCGGCCGGCGCCGGAGACCCCATGAATCCAAGCAATACCCTCAGCGTGGCCGGGCAGGCCACCCGCCGCAGCAATGTCCGCTACTGGATCCTGCTGATGATCTTTGTGGTGACGACGGTGAACTACGCCGACCGCGCCACGCTTTCCATCACCGGTCCCGCGATGCGGGCGGAGTTCGGCTTCGACGCCGTGCAGATGGGCTTTATCTTCTCGGCTTTCAGCTGGGCTTATGTGATGGCGCAGATCCCCGGCGGCTGGCTGCTCGACCGCTTCGGCGCCCGCCGCATCTATGCCTGCAGCATCTTCCTGTGGTCGTTATTCACGCTGCTGCAGGGCTTTATCGGCGCGTTCGCCACGGTTGGCGCTGCCGTCACCACGCTGTTCGTACTGCGTTTCGCGGTGGGCCTGGCCGAGTCGCCGGCGTTTCCGGCCAATGCCAAGGTGGTTGCCAGCTGGTTTCCCACGGCCGAGCGCGGCACGGCTTCGGCCATCTTCAATTCCGCCCAGTACTTTGCCGCGGTGCTCTTCACGCCGCTGATGGCCTGGCTGACCCACGCGCTGGGCTGGCACCATGTCTATCTGTGGATGGGCGCGCTGGGCATGGTGCTGGCCGGCCTCTGGCTCAAGGTGGTGCGCAGCCCGGCTACCCATCCGGGGGTGAACCGCGCCGAGCTGGAGCATATCCGGCAGGGCGGCGGCCTTGTCGAGATGAGCGGCGACGCCGGCAAGAAGGAGCAGGAACCCGCGGGCGCCCGCTGGTTCTATGTGCGCCAGTTGCTGTCCAACCGCATGCTGCTGGGTGTGTACCTGGGCCAGTATTGCATCAACGTGCTGACGTACTTCTTCCTGACGTGGTTCCCGGTGTACCTGGTGCAGGCGCGCGGCATGTCGATCCTGAAGGCGGGCTTCGTCGCGTCGCTGCCGGCCATTTGCGGCTTCCTCGGCGGCGTGCTGGGCGGCGTGATGTCCGACGGCTTCCTGCGCCGCGGCTATTCGCTGACGGTGGCCCGCAAGGTGCCGATCGTCGCCGGCATGCTGCTGTCGGTCAGCATGGTGGCCTGCAATTATGTGGATAGCGAATGGCTGGTGGTGGGCTTCATGGCACTGGCCTTCTTCGGCAAGGGCATCGGCGCGCTGGGCTGGGCCGTGGTGGCGGATACGGCACCGAAGGAAGTGATCGGCCTGGCCGGCAGCATCTTCAATATGTTCGGCAATATCGCGGGTATCGTAACGCCAATCGTGATCGGTTATATCCTTGCCACCACCGGTTCCTTCAATGGCGCGCTGGTGTTCGTCGGCGCCAACGCGCTGGTGACAGTGATCAGCTACCTGGTGATCGTCAAGGAAATCAAGCGCGTAGAACTCAAGCATCCCTGATGGCCATGCCGTGTTGCGTGGCCAGGCTACCGGAAGCGTTTCGCAAGGAAAGAGAACATGTCGGTTATCGATATCAAAGTAGAGCAAGTAGGGCAGTCCGCCGGTTCGCAGCCTGGCACGCAGGCGCAAGGCACCCCGCTGTATATCCGCATCCATGAGCTGGATAACGTGGCCATCGTCGCCAACGATGGCGGCCTGCCGGCGGGAACCGTGTTTCCCTGCGGACTGACGCTGCGCGAGCGGGTACCCCAGGGCCACAAGGTGGCGCTGGCGGACCTGGCGGCCGGCGATGCGGTGGTGCGCTACAACGTGGTGATCGGTTATGCGCTGCATGACCTGCCAAGGGGAAGCTGGGTCAATGAGCGAGTGATCGAGATGCCGGTGGCGCCCGGACTGGACGACTTGCCCATCGGCACCCGCGTGACGGCGCCGCTGCCGCCGCTGGAGGGCTACACCTTCGAAGGTTTCCGCAATCCGGATGGCTCCGTCGGCACCCGCAACATCCTCGCCATCACCACGACCGTGCAATGCGTGTCGGGCGTGGTGGAGCATGCCGTGCGCCGCATCAAGGCCGAGTTGCTGCCGAAGTACCCCAATGTGGATGACGTGGTGGGCCTGGAGCATACCTATGGCTGCGGCGTGGCCATCGATGCGCCGGATGCCATCGTGCCGATCCGCACGCTGCGCAATATCGCCCTCAACCCCAACTTCGGCGGCACCGCGATGATGGTGAGCCTGGGTTGCGAGAAACTGCAGCCCGAACGCCTGATGCCGCCCGGCACCATGCCGGTACAGACCGGCGCGGGCAGCGTGGAGGTTGGCGTGGTGTGCCTGCAGGACGACCAGCATGTGGGCTTCGAGAGCATGATCGACGCCATCATGGCCATGGCGCACACCCATCTGGCCAGGCTCGACCAGCGCCGCCGCGAAACCTGCCCGGCCTCCGAACTGGTGGTTGGCGTGCAATGCGGTGGCAGCGATGCATTCTCCGGCGTGACCGCCAATCCCGCCGTGGGGTTTGCCACGGACCTGCTGGTGCGCGCGGGCGCCACCGTGATGTTCTCGGAAGTCACCGAGGTGCGCGACGGCATCGACCAGCTCACCGCGCGTGCCGCCACGCCGGAAGTGGCGCAGGCGATGATCCGCGAGATGGACTGGTACGACCGCTACCTGGAAAAAGGCCGCGTCGACCGCAGCGCCAATACCACGCCGGGCAACAAGAAGGGCGGTTTGTCCAATATCGTCGAGAAGGCGATGGGCTCGATCGTCAAGTCGGGCAGCACCGCCATCACCGGCGTGCTCTCACCCGGTGAAAAGCTCAGGCAGAAGGGTCTGATCTACGCCGCCACGCCGGCCAGCGACTTTATCTGCGGCACCCTGCAACTGGCCGCGGGCATGAACCTGCATGTGTTCACCACCGGCCGCGGCACGCCGTACGGCCTGGCCGAAGTGCCGGTGATCAAAGTCGCCACCCGCAGCGATCTCGCACGCCGCTGGCACGACCTGATGGACGTGAATGCGGGCCGCATCGCCACTGGCGAAGCCACCATCGAGTATGACTCGAAACCCAGCGATTTGCTTTATTTTTGTGCCATTGGACTCACTTCAATCCCGTGTTAGTGGCCTGAAACCGGCAAGCCAGGCTTCAGCCAATGAGATCGGCACCTGTCGTAAGGACAATCTTCCCAAAGTGTGTGCCGGAATCGATCAGTTCGTGAGCGCCGCGAGCGTCGGCAAGCGCAAAGGTCTTGTAKACAACCGGCTTGATCTTGCCGCTCTCGATGTGCGGCCAGACCTGCCGCTCCAGTTCATTGATGATGGCCGCCTTGTCCGCGGATGTGCGCGATCGCAATGTCGAGCCCATATGCGTCAGACGCTTCGTCAACATCGGCAAGACGTTGAGATCCTTCGCCGGCCCCTTGATCACGCCCACCTGGAGGATCCGTCCGTCCATGGCTGCGGCGTCATAGTTTCTAGCCACGTAGTCGCCGGCAATGATGTCGAGGATCACGTCGACGCCTCTTCCATCGGTAAACCGCTTCGCCTCGGTGACGAAATCTTCCTCGCGGTAATCTATCGCGAGGTCTGCACCTAGCTCCAGGCTTGCCTCCCGATGCGCCTGCGAGCCAACTGTCGTGATGATTTTCGCTGCGCCGAAAGCCTTCGCCAGCATGGTCGCCGTGGTACCGATACCTGACGCGCCGCCATGGATCAACACCGATTCGCCGGCAACCAGCTTGCCGCGCTGGAACAGGTTCAGCCATACCGTCATGAACGTTTCGGGCATTGCCCCCGCTTCCACCAACGTCAGGCCTTTGGGGATATGCATCGTGTTGCAGGCGTGCGCGACTGCATATTCTGCGTAGCCCCCACCGGGAATCAATGCACACACCAGTTCGCCGATCCGGAATTGGGACACGTCGGGGCCAACGGCAACCACTTGACCTGCCACTTCCAGCCCTGGAATGTCCGAAGCGCCGGGGGGCGGATCATACAGCCCTTTGCGCTGGAAAACGTCTGGACCGTTCACGGCAGCTGCGTGGATGCGGATCAGAACCTGATCGGCGGCCGGCATCGGCACCGCGCGCATGGTCGGAACCAGGACCTCAGGACCGCCGGGCTGTTTGATCTCAACGGCCGTCATGGACGGCGGCACATGATAAGTTGAAGCAGACATGGATACCAATCCTTCTATAGATGAGGCTCGATTGATCCGGGCGGATCATTGAACGAGGAACTCTTGCGTTCAGTTTAGGCCTCGACGCTGATGAATATGTGCAGCATTATTCAATCTGACAGATGCAAATTTGCATCATGAGGGCGGCACGATGAACTGGGATGACGCGCGAGTGTTTCTCGCGGTGGAGCGCGAAAAAACGCTCCGTGGAGCGGCCAGGACGCTCAACCTCGATCAGGCGACGGTCGGCAGACGGATCGCGGCACTAGAGCATGCCCTACGTGCAACGCTCTTCCTGCGCACCTCTGGGGGTTACGCGTTGACCGCCRCAGGCGAGGCCGCGTTGAGATCGGCGGAGAAAATGGAACACTCCGCACACGAACTCGTCAGACGAACTCAAGGCACGGATACACGGCTTGCGGGGGACGTAAGAGTCACCAGCACCGACTCGATTGCGCTCGAATTCCTGCTTCCCGCCATCGAACGCCTGCATGCTGCGCATCCCGAAGTGCGCATCC